>NZ_JBHWCL010000230.1:0-10281 GCF_042735125.1 Kitasatospora sp. NPDC059599
GCCGCCCCCGCCCGCCCGGGCCGGCGCCCCCCCGCCCGCGGCGCCGCCCGGCCCGCCCCCCCCCGGGGCGCCCCCCCCCCCCGCAGTCAGGGCGGGCCGCACCCCCGCGCCGGCGGCCGGGGGACCGCTGCCCGGTCCCCCGACCGCCCCCCTTCGTCCGCCCCCGGCGGGGTCGCACGGCCGTACGGCTATCGTGCACGGGTGCACGAGGCGGCCCGGGACCCCGGGCAGGGCACGTGAGGGGAGCTCCAGGTGATCGGACGGGCGCTGAACGGGCGTTACGAACTCGTCGAGATGCTCGGCGTCGGCGGCATGGCCACCGTCTGGCGCGGCGTGGACCGCGTGCTGGGTCGCCAGGTGGCCGTGAAGGTCCTCAACGGGGGCCTCGCCGACGACCCCCGCTTCGCCGAGCGCTTCAGCCGGGAGGCGCAGCACGCGGCCATGCTGGTGCACCCGCGGATCGTCATGGTCTTCGACTCGGGTGTGGACCAGGGCACCCCGTTCATCGTCATGGAGCTGGTCAGCGGCCGTTCGCTGGCGGCCGTGCTGGCGCAGCAGCCCACCTTGCCGGTGGAACGGGCCGTGGGCATCGCGGCGGCGGTCTGCGAGGCGCTGGCGGTCGCGCACGCGGCCGGGCTGGTGCACCGGGACATCAAGCCCGGGAACATCATGATCACCGATGACGGTGGGGTGAAGGTCGTCGACTTCGGCATCGCCCGGGCCGGCTCCTCCAGCAACCTGACGCAGACCGCCAGCGTGCTCGGTACGGCCGCCTACCTCTCGCCCGAGCAGGCCACCGCCTCGGCGCTGGACGGGCGGACCGACCTGTACGCGGTCGGCTGCGTGCTCACCGAGATGCTCACCGGCGCGACCCCGTTCACCGCCGAGAGCCCGGTGGCGATCGCCTTCAAGCACGTCAGCGAGCAGCCCGTGCCGCCGTCCGCGCGGCGCCCCGGCCTGCCACCCGCCCTGGATGCGACGGTGCTGCGGCTGCTCGCCAAGGACCCGGCCGGCCGGCCGGCCGACGCCTCCGCGGCGCGGGCCGAACTGCTCGCCACCGTACCGGGGCTGGTGGTGGGCGACCCGACGGCCGAACTCCTCGCGACCACCGCGGCGGCCACCCAGCTGCTCCCGCCGGTGGTGCCCGCCGCGTCGCCGTACCCCGGCGGGCCGCCGCCGCACCCGGACCAGCAGCACACCACCCTGCTGCCGCCGCAGCCCCCGGCCGCCACTTCGGTGATGGCGCCGATCCCGGTCGGGCCCCCGGCCGCGGTCGGGTCTCCGGGCCCGGCCGGGTCGCCGACTCCCGCTTCGGCGCCGGCCCGCGGCAGCCGACGCAAGCCCCTGGTGTTCGGCGCGCTGGGCGTGGCGGGCCTGGCCGGCGTGACCGCCCTGGCCCTGACCGCCTTCGACGAGCCGGCGGGCAACGCCGCGGCCGCCAAGCCGAGCACGGTCGCCACCTCGTCGGCCGCGAAGCCCGTCACCGGCCCGCCGCCCGCCGCGAGCGCCGGCTCCACAGCCCCGGCGACGCCGTCGGGGGCCCCGGTGCCCACCCAGGCCGTCCCGCGCAACCAGCCCGCGGCGCTGCAGCTCCAGTCCTTCCGCCAGGCCGTCGCCCAGGCCCAGGTCGGCAAGGACCGGGACCACCAGGCGGAGCTGCTGAGGATCCTCGACGCCGCGTCAGCCCACCTCAACGAGGGGGATCCGGACGCCGCCGCGCAGGAGCTCAAGGGCGCCCAGAAGGTGATCAAGGACATGGGCAAGCGGCACGCCATCGACCCGCTGACCAGTGCCAACTGGAACGCCCGCCTCTCGGCCCTGTTCACCACCCTGCACACCGCCGCTGACCTCCAGGACGACTGACGCCCCCTCGCCGCCCCCTCGCCGGCCTTTCGTCGGCACCCCTTGCCGACGCCCGGCTGACGGTGCGCCAGAATGGGCCCGTGCTGACGATCGGTTCCCTCGTTCTCGGTGTCTCCGACCTGCCGCGCGCGGTCGCCTTCTGGACGGCGGCCCTCGGCTACGTGCCACGCGGCGGCCTGGTCGAGGAGGACTGGACGGTCCTGGTGCCCGCCGACGGCGGTGGCGGTGTGCAGCTCGCCCTCGGTCTGAGCGCGTCCCCGGTCCAGGAGCGCCCGCGGGTCCACCTCGACCTCTACGCCGGGGACGCCGCCGACCAGGCCGCCGAGGTCGAGCGCCTGGTCGCCCTGGGCGCCGCACGGGTCGACTGGGAGCTGTACCCGCAGGACCCCGACTTCGTCGTCCTCGCCGACCCGGAGGGCAACCGCTTCTGCGTCATCGACACGTCCCGCGGGTGACACGGGGTTGTCCACATCCTGTGGACAACCCTGTGTGTCGACGCCCGCTCAGTCCGGTTTGCGGATCCGCCGTTCCACGCTGCTGCGGACCGCCCGGGACGCCGTCCCGGCGGCCGCCGCCAGGAACACGAAGTTGTAGAGGATCTGTACGACCACCACGAACCGTGCCGTCTGCCCCGCCGGCGTGATGTCCCCGTACCCCACCGTCGCCATCGTCACGACCGTGAAGTACAGGGCGTCCAGCCGTGTCTCCAGCCCGGCGAACTCCGACTTGTGGGCGCCCATCGCGTAGTACGTGGCCGAGAAGATGGTCGCCGTCAGCCCGATCAGGAACACCAGCCACACCACCGGCCGCTTCGCCGTTCCCCGCATCACTCCGATGATCTTGGCGAGCATCAGCCAGGTCATCCCGGCGAGTGCGGCCACGAAGGCGGCCCAGCTCAGGACCGGCCGGCGGTCGCCGAGCCACCCGAGCGGCAGCGTGAAGTACCCGACCATCAGCAGGGTGAATGCCAGCAGCAGCCAGCACCAGGCCCTCACGTCGGCGGGCGGCGGCGAGTTCTCGGACATCTCGCCAAGCCTGTGCCGAGGGGGCCCGGGACGCCCGCCCGTCTGCGCCGTCCGGACGAATCCGGCCGTCCGGGCCCCGACCGCCGGACCGCCGGGCCCCGACCGCCGGGGCGCAGGCAGCGCGGGCCGGGCCCGGAACGCCGGAAACCCCCCGGTGGGCTCACCAGGGGGTTTCCGGAGGAAGGGGAGAGGCTCAGGCGGTCGTCTCGGGCCGCTTCGTCTCGGTCGCCTTGGTCACGTTGGTCGGCGTGACGGCCGGGCGGTCCGCGCTCTGCTGGGGAGCGGCGGTGCTCTGCGCGGTGCCGGCGTCCGCCGGGGGCTCGTCCTCGCGCATGGCCTTCGTCTCGGCCTTCAGGATGCGCATGGACTTGCCCAGGCCGCGTGCCATCTCCGGCAGCTTCTTCGAACCGAACAGCAGGATGACGACCGCCAGCACCACGAAGATGTGCCAGGGCTCAAGACCGTTCCGCAGCATCCCTGGCCACCGGTCCCTTCTTGTCTAGAGTCATGGCGGGCTAGCGCCCGTGCTGGCCAGTATGCCTGGCCCTCACGGCGAACGGATACACCGGCCGGGAAACGCTGGCCAAAAACCAGGTGCCGCTCCAGCGGATCGCGAGACCGGGGACGGCCCCCGACTCCGGGAACGGCCCCCGACTCCGGGGGCGGGTGGCGGCGTCCGGCTCCGCGCCCGCCCCCGGAGCGATCAGTAGACGAACGGGACGAGTCGCTTGGACGTCCGGCGGTACGTCGCGTACGCGCCGCCGAGCGAGTCCAGCAGCAGCCGCTCCTCGGCGGCGATCCGCCAGCCGTACGCGGTGAGCAGCAGTGCCGCGACCACCAGGGCGGCGGCCCAGCTGCCGGTACCGGCGGCGTAGCCGGTCCAGACCAGCAGGCTGCCGGCGTAACCGGGGTGGCGGATCAGCCGGTACGGGCCGGTGCTGACGACGTGCTGGGCGTCCACGGTGCGCAGCGTACGGGTGTAGTACGCGCCCAGGGTGCGCATGCCCCAGGCCCGCAGTGCCAGCCCGGCGGCGGCCAGCGCCACGCCGAACCAGCCCGCCCAGCCGGGCAGTCGGCCGATCGAGGCGCGGTCGGACACCACCACGACCAGCGTCGACAGCAGGTAGCAGCCGAGCAGCAGGCGGGTCGATCCGCGGTCGCGGCGGTCCGCGTGCCAGGAACCGGCGGCGGCGTCCTCGCGCCGGCGCAGCAGCAGCTCGTAGGCGGCCCAGCACAGGACGCCGAGGAGGGAGAGGAGGGCGGTCAGGGACATGCGGCGGCTCCCGGCGGTCGGAGGGACCCCTCCACGGTCCTCCCGGCGGGTGGCCGGAACACGCACCCGGGGGTGGACGTACCGCGGTCCACCCCCGGGTGGACCGTCACCGGGCCGCGGGCCTCCTCCTCCGGGACCACCTCCGGCAGCGCCCGGTCGGCAGCCGTGCCCCCGCCCCGGCCCGGCGGCCCGCCCGGGCGCCCGCCTCGCGCGGACGGGCCGCGGACGGCGGAGAGCCCCCGCCCTGGGGTGGGCGGGGGCTCTCGATGACTCGCGTGGATCGGGCCGGTTTTCGGTCAGGCGGTGACGGGCTCGGACTCGGGGGTCGGGGCCGGGGCGGCGGCCGGGAGGTGGCGCAGCAGGCGGTAGGCGAGGAGCGCGGCGCCGAGGGCGAGGACCCCGCCGACGCCGGCGGCGACGTGCAGGCCGTCGGTGAAGGCGGTGCGGGTGGTCTCCAGCAGGTCGGCGCCGAGCCGGCCGGGCAGCTGGGCGGCGACGGTGACCGCGCCGCCGAGGGTGTCCTGGGCGGTCCGGGCGGCCTCGCCGTCGAGGCCGGCCGGGAGGGCGCCGTCCAGCCGGTGGTGGTAGACGGCGGCGCCCGCCGCGCCGAGCAGGGCGATGCCGAGCGAGCTGCCGAGTTCGACGGCGGTCTCCGAGGTGGCGGAGGCGGCGCCGGCCTGCTCGACCGGGGCGGCGGAGACGACCATCTCGGCGGTCATCGTCATGGTGCCGACGGTGCCGGCGGCCAGCACGCCCGCCGCGGTGAGGATGAGTGCCAGCGGGGAGTGCGGGCCGACCTGCGTCATCATCGCGAAGCCGGCCGCGCCGATCAGGAACCCGCCGCCCATCAGCACCGCCGGGCGGACCTTGCCGGCCAGCGCCGAGCTGATCCCGACCGCCGCGCCGACGCCCACGCTCGGCACCAGCGACCAGAGCGAGGCGGTCAGCGGGCTCATGTCCTTGACCAGCTGCAGGTACTGCGAGGTGAAGAGGGCGAAGCCCATCATGGCGAACATCGCGACGGTGTTGACGCTGATCGCGCCGCTGAAGGTGCGGATCCGGAACAGGCTCAGGTCGAGCAGCGGGTTCGCGGCGGTGCGCTGGCGCCACACGAAGGCGGCGGCGAACAGCAGGCCCGCCGGGACGGCGATGGCGGGGAGCGTGCTCCAGCCCTCGACGGCGATGGTCTTGACGCCGTAGACGAGCGGCAGGATCGCGGCGAGCGAGAGCGCGGCGCCGAGCAGGTCGAAGCGGCCGTCGGGGGTCCTTCCGGCCGAAGGCCGGGCGGTGGCGCGGTACTCGGGGAGCAGGGCGGGCGCGGTCAGCAGTACCAGGGCCATCACCGGGACGGCGAGCAGGAAGGCCGAGCCCCACCAGTAGTGGTCGAGCAGCAGGCCGCCGGCGACCGGGCCGAGGGTGGCCCCGGCGGTGAGGATGCCGCCCCAGGCGCCGAGGGCGATCTGGCGCTGCTTGGGGTCGTGGAACATGGTGCGGATCAGCGCGAGGGTCGAGGGCATCACGGTGGCCCCGGCGGCGCCGAGCAGGGCGCGGGCCGCGATCAGCTGGTTCGCGTCGTGCGACCAGGCGGCCAGCAGCGAGGCGCCGATGAAGCCGGTGGCGCCGATCATCAGCAGCCGGCGGCGGCCGATCCGGTCGCCCAGCGCGCCCATCGTGATGAGCAGCCCGGCCAGCAGGAACGAGTACATGTCCATGATCCACAGCTGCTGGGTGCCGCTGGGCGCCAGCGTGGTGGAGATGAACGGGACGGCGAAGAAGAGCACGCCCATGTCCATGGAGAGGACGAGGGTCGGGAGCAGGAGGACGGCCAGGCCGATCCATTCGCGGCGGCCTGCGCGGCCGGTGGTTGCGGTCATGGGGAAGACAGTACGGATGTGTCAGACGCTTGTCTAGTACGTATGTGTAAATCGAACGTGCAAGACGATCGTGCAAGACATCTGTGCAGACCTTCCGTAGGATCAGGGGCATGGGAAACCGCGAAGACCTGATGGCCGGCGCCAAGCGCTGCCTGTACGAGAAGGGCTACGGGCGCACCACCGCCCGCGACATCGCCACCGCCTCCGGTGTCAGCCTGGCCGCGATCGGCTACCACTTCGGATCGAAGGACGCGCTGCTCAACGCGGCGATGATCGAGGCGATCGGTGAGATGGCGGCCTCCCTGGGCGCGGTCGTGGTCGCCGCCAACCAGGTGTCGGAGGACCCGGAGGAGCGCTTCGCCGCCGTCTGGGACGGACTCCGGGACGTCTTCGTCGAGCACCGCGGGCTGTGGGCCGCCCAGTTCGAGGCGCTCGCGCAGGCCGCGCACGCCCCCGAACTGGCGCAGGCCTTCGCGGGGGCGCAGAAGGAGGGGCGGCTGGGGCTCGCCGCCCTGTTCCAGGGGCTGCCCGAGGTGGCGGAGACCGAGGAGGAACTCGCCCGCGGCGCCTTCTACCAGACCCTGCTGGCCGGTTACGTCGCCCAGTGGCTGGCCGCGCCCGAACTCGCCCCCAGCGGGAAGGACTTCCTGCGGGGCCTGCGACTGGTCAGCGGCAGCGTGCTGAACGCCGGCTGAACGGCCCCCGGTGCGCCGCCGTCAGGACGTGACGGCGGTCAGCAGCACCACCGAGTCGACGTGGGCCAGCAGCCCGTGCCGCTCCTGCGGGACGGGCTCCAGCCGGCCGGCCGGCAGCTCCAGGCGCCGGCCGGCGATGGTCAGCGAGACCCGGCCGCGCAGCACCTGGACGCTCCCGGCGGTGGGCGGGACGTGCTCGTCCAGCGCCGTCCCGGCGGTCAGCGCGATCACGGTCTGCCGCAGCACCCCGTCGTGCAGCACCAGGTGGGCGCTGCGACCGTGCGGGCTCTCCGCCGCGAGGGCCGCGTGCTCCACGGCGAGCTGTTCCAGATCGGGCATCGCGCCGCCTCCTCGCTCCGTGTGCCCAGGGTCGCGGACCTCCCGGCGTCCCGCACCCGGAGGCGCTCGACGTGCAGCCCGCGCCGACTGCGCTCATCGTGGAGGCATGGCGACCAACGAGAACTTCTTCAGTGGATTCCAGGTCAACCGATCGCTGCTGGCCGGCGGCGTGGTGCTCACCGGCATCGGTGCGGTGCTCGGTGCGGCCGGGACGGTGATGGTGTGCGCGGCGCTGGCCACGGCCGGCCGCAACTGGGTACGGGGCATGGACGCCCCGCCGACCGCGATCGCCCACCGGGCGCTGCGCGGGGCGAAGGTGGCGTCCGCCGCGGGCTGGGACGCCTGGCGCACCGAGCAGGCCTCGCCCAACTGACCGCCGGTACCGGCACGGCGGGCCGCCATGGGCGTGCGGCCCGCCGCCGGTCCACCCCGCCTACAGCCCCATGGACTTGGCGATGATGCTGCGCATGACCTCGCTGGTGCCGCCGTAGATCCGGAACACCCGGTTGTCGGTGTAGAGGCGGGCGATCGGGTACTCCAGGATGTAGCCGTAACCACCGTGCAGCTGCAGGCACTTGTCGATCACGGTGGAGGCCGACTCGGTGCAGAACAGCTTCGCCGCGGCCGCGTCGGCCACGGTCAGCTCGCCGCTCTGGTACAGCTCCAGCGCGCGGTCCACCATGGACTGCTGCGCCACCACCTGGGCCTCGCAGTCGGCCAGCGTGAACTTGGTGTTCTGGAACTCGGCCACGGCCTTGCCGAACACCTTGCGGTCCTTGACGTACTGCACCGCGAACCGCACCGCCGCCGCGGACGCCGCGTACGCGCCGACGGCGATGGCCAGGCGCTCCTGCACCAGGTTGTGGGTCAGGTAGGCGAAGGCCCGGCCCTCCTCGCCGAGCAGGTCCTCCACCGGCACCCGGACGTCGCTGAACGCCAGCTCGGCGGTGTCCGAGGTGCGCAGGCCGATCTTCTGCAGCTTGCGGCCGACGGTGTAGCCCGCGGAGGCGGTGTCCACGCAGAGGATGGACAGGCCGGCCCGGCGGTTCTCCGGGTCGTACGGGGCGGTGCGGCAGACCACCAGGACCAGGTCGGCCAGCACGCCGCCGGTGATGAAGGTCTTGGCGCCGTTCAGGACGTAGTGGGTGCCGTCCTCGGACAGCCGCGCGGTGGTGGTGATGCCCGCGAGGTCGGAGCCGGCGCCGGGCTCGGTCATCGCGATCGCCGTCATGATGTCGCCGGAGACGAAGCCGGGCAGCCAGCGCCGCTTCTGCTCCTCGTTCGCGTACTCCAGCAGGTACGGCAGCACCAGCCCGGTGTGCACCCCGGAGGAGCCGAAGCTCACGCCCGCCCGGGCGGTCTCCTCGGCGATCACCGCCTGGTACTTGAAGCCGCTCTCGCCCGCGCCGCCGTACTCCTCGGGCACCTCGATGCCGTAGACGCCGAGTTCGCCGAGCTGCCGGTAGAAGTCGCGCGGCGGGTGGCCCTCGGCCTCCCAGCCCTCGTAGACCGGGACGACCTCGTTGGCGATGAAGTCCCGGATGGTCTCCCGGAAGGCCTCGTGGTCCTCGGTGAACACGGTGCGGCGCACGGCGGCGCTCCCTTCGACGGTGCCGGCCGGAGCTGCCGGCGGGGCGGAACGTACCAGGTGATGGCCTCACAAGTTAATCCCGGGTAGCTTCGGCTGTCCAGGGTCGACAGGCGTGCGGCACACGGTCGGCGGGGGTGCCAAGTGAATCCTTGCTAGCCTTCGGGAGACGCCCGGCCGGGACCGGGCGGATACCGGCCGACGCTCGGTGGGCGCCCGGTGGGTGCCCGGCCGACCGGGTGCTCGGCCGCGATCGGCCGACCGGGAACCCGGCCGACGAGCGACGGGCCGGGAGGGAGGCGCGCCATGGTGGTCCGACGGCCGCCCGGGCGGCGTGCCCAGATCCTCGCCGTGGCCGCCGACCGCTTCCACCGCAGCGGCTACCACCAGGTCTCGATGACCGAGGTCGCCGCTGGGGTCGGCATCACCGCCCCCGCGCTCTACCGGCACTTCCGCGGCAAGCCCGAACTCCTCGACCGGGCGGTCCGGTTGGGACTGGACGACCTCGCCGTCGGGCTGCGCGGGGCCCGTACCGGCGAGGAGCTCGGCGCCGTGCTGGCCGCCGTCGCGGTCGGACACCGCCCGCTCGGCACCCTGGTGCAGCGCGACGCCCGGCTGCTGCCGCCGGCCCGGCGGGCCGCGCTGCGCCGCGAACTGCGCGCGGACGTCGCGCTGATGACCGCCGTGCTGACTGTCGAACGCCCGGAACTCGCCACGGAGGACGCCGAGTTGCTCTGCTGGTCGGCGCTCTCGGCCTGCGCCGGACTGTCCTACCAGTCGGCCGCTCCGCAGCCCCGCCGCGCCGAGGCGCTGCTGCGCGAGCTGGTGGCGGCCGTCCTCGCCGTCCCGCTGGACGGCACGGACACCGGGCCCGCGGCCGGACCGCTGCGGACGCCCGTGCCGGTGCCGGAACCCGCGCCGCGGGCGCGCCGGGAGGAACTGCTCGCGGCCGCCGTCCGGCTGTTCCACCAGCGCGGCTTCGACAACGTCAGCACCGACCAGCTCGGCGCCGCCGTCGGCATCTCCGGTCCCAGCGTGTACCGGCACTTCGACAGCAAGGCCCAGCTGCTCGCCGCCTCGCTGGTGCGCAGCCGCGACCTGCTCCGGCACGAGGTGGACGGCGCGATCGCGGCCGCCGACGGGCCCCGGGCGGCGCTGTCGGCCGGGCTGGACGCCTACGTCGGGTTCGCGCTGCGCAACGGCGACTACCTGGGCGCGATGCTCAGCGAGACGGAGCGGCTGCCCCCGCCCGACCGGCGGGCCGCGGTGGAGTTCCGGCGGGACTTCCTGCGCACCTGGGTCGGCCTGGTGCGGCAGGTGCGTCCGGACTGCGACGCGGTGGCCGCCCGGATCCGGGTGCACGCGCTGTTCTCCCTGGTCAACGACGGGGTGCGGAACCGTCCGCACAGCGCCCGGCCGGACCTCGGGGACTGCCTGCTGCGCCTCGGCCGGGCCGTGTCGGGACTCTCCTGAGGCACGGCCCCGGGGGCGCGGACGGCGGGGCACGGACGCCGGGGAGCGGGTCAGGACACGGCGCGGGCCGGGGGAGCGCTCCCCCGGGGACGGCGCGCGGGACCCGGCCGGGCAGCTCAGCAACGCCGCGCCCCGAGTAGACGACCAGGGG
>NZ_JBHWCL010000231.1:0-10257 GCF_042735125.1 Kitasatospora sp. NPDC059599
TTTCAGATCCTTCACCACTACTGGGTGCCGCTTGGGGGCGGCCCCGTGACGGGCCCCGGCGGGCGGGGCACGGGGCTGCTCGCCCCCCCGCCGGGGCGGTCGAGCAACCCGGTGCCGGCGCCCTGCCGGCACCGCGGGGCGGTCCGCAACCGGCTGGCCCTGCCGCTGGCCCTGGTCCAGGCCGACACCATCGCGCTGTTCTCCGCCGGCGGCCTCGCCAACCGGGCCATGGACCCGTCCGCCCCCCTCGACCCGCTGCTCGGCGTCCCCGCCGTCCTGCCCTTGCTGCTCCTGCTCAACCTGGCCGGCGGCCTCTACCGGGCCCGGCTCACCCTGTCCGTCCTGGACGAACTGCCCGCGCTGGCCGCCCGCGCCGTGGTCGCCGCCGCCTTCGCCGTCACCCTGTCCGACTGCCTCGGCGGCCACTGGCCCGACTGCGGCCCGGCCACCCCGTCCCGCCTCACCGTCCTGCTCGGCTGCCAGCTGCTGATCGCCACCGTCGGCCGTGCCGTCCTCTACCACCTGGTCCGGCGGATCCGCCGCAGCCGCCCCAGCCCCGCCCTGGTGCTCGGCGCCGGCACGCTCGGCCGCCGGGTCGCCGCCGTCCTCCGCGAGCACGGCGAGTACGGGATGCGCCCGGTCGGCTTCCTCGACGCCGACCCGCCGCTGCTGGCCGACGACCCCGGCCTGCCGGTGCTCGGCGGCCGCGAGGTCCTGGAGCGCGAGGTGCGCCGGCACCGGGTCCAGCACGTCATCGCCACCGCCGGAGCCGCCGACGAGACCGAGGCCGCGGCCGCCCTGCGCGAGGCCGCCCGGCTCGGCTGCCAGATCTGGCTGGTGCCCGCGCTGCGCGAGTTCGGCTCGCTGCCCACCGCCCCGATCGCCGGCGGCGACCACCTGTGGGGCTTCCCCTGCCTGCGGGTCGGCCGCCCGGCGACCCGTCGCCCCGGCTGGGCCGTCAAGCGCGCCCTGGACATCGGCGCCGCAGGGTTCGGCCTGCTGCTGCTCGCCCCCGTCCTGGTGCTCTGCGCCCTCGCGGTCCGCTTCGACACCGGCCCCGGCGTGCTCTTCCGCCAGCAGCGCACCGGGCTGGACGGCAGGGTCTTCACCGTCCTCAAGTTCCGCACCCTGCGCCCGAGCAACGAGCACGAGTCGGCGACCCGCTGGAACATCTCCCAGGACCACCGGATGGGCGCCGTCGGCCGGCTGCTGCGCAGGAGCTCGCTGGACGAACTGCCGCAGCTGTGGAACGTCCTGCGCGGCGACATGAGCCTGGTCGGCCCGCGTCCCGAACGCCCGTACTTCGTCATGCGGTTCGGCCAGGTCTACCCCGAGTACGCCGACCGCCACCGCGTCCCGGTCGGCCTCACCGGCCTGGCTCAGGTCAACGGCCTGCGCGGGGACACCTCCATCGAGGACCGGGCCCGGTTCGACAACCGCTACATCGAGAGCTGGAGCCTCTGGCAGGACGTCAAGATCCTGTGCCGCACCGCGGCCCTGATGCTCCACCCGGACGGGAGCTGACCCGCGTGGCCCTGACCCTTCCCGCCGACCCCGCCCCGCGCGCACCGGAGGCGAGCGGGCGAGTCGCAGCCTTACGGAAGGTGCTGCCCGCGCTCGCGGCCCGGCCCAGCCCGTTGGCCGCGGCCACCGTCCTGCTGGTCTGCGTGCCGACCGGCGAGAAGGACGTCACCGCCGCCGTCCACGTCACCGCCGCCGACCTCGCCTCGCTGGCCCTGGTCGCCCTCACCGCGCTGAACCTGCTGCGCGGGCGGCTGCCCGCCGTCGGCCGGACCACCTGCGCGCTGTTCGCCGGGATCGTGGTCGCCGCCGCCGTCGCCACCGTCGGCTCGATCGACCCGGCCACCAGCGTCACCGGCTTCGTCCGGCTGGTCCAGGTGTTCGTGCTGGTGCCCGCCGCCGTGCTCTGCGCGCTGCGCGACCGCACCGACCAGCGACTGGTCCTCGGCTCCTTCGTACTCGCCGCGCTGATCCAGGGCGTGGTCGGCACCAAGCAGTACCTCACCCACACCGGCGCCTCCTACACCGGCGAGCCGATCCGGGCCGTCGGCACCTTCGGCGCGCTGGACATCATGGCGATGTCCACGGTGGTCAGCTTCGGACTGCTCGCCGCCCTCGCGCTCGCGCTCGGCGAACGGGGACCGGGCGGCGACGCCCGGCTGCGGCGGGCGATGTCCGCCGCCGCCGCCTTCCTCGTCCTCCCGCTCGCCGTCTCCTTCAGCCGCGGCAGCTGGATCGCCACCGGCCTCGCCGCCACCGTGCTGCTGCTGCGCACCGACGCCCGGCTCGCCGTCCGCAGCGCCGTCCTCGGCCTCGCCGCCGCAGTCGTCCTGATCGGCGGCCTCGGCCTCGGCGGCTCCGGCGTCACCAAGCGGCTCAGCTCGATCGGCTCCGTCTCCGCCGCCCCCGACCAGTCCGTCTCCGACCGCTACGACCTGTGGGCCACGGCCGGGCGGATCTGGCAGGACCACCCCGTCCACGGCGCCGGCCCCAAGGCCTTCCAGCAACTCCGCGACAGCCACGCCCCACTGCGGCTGTCCTCCGGCAGCGACGCCGCCGACGCCACCATCGGCTTCCAGCGCGAGCCGCTGCTCTCCCCGCACAACATGTACTTCCTGGTCCTCAGCGAGCAGGGCCTGATCGGCATCACCGCCTACGTCGCGCTCTTCCTCGCCCTGCTGATCGGCTGCCTGCGCCGCACCCGGGGCCCGGGCCCCGCGGCGCTCGCCCTGCTCACCTGGGTGCTGGTCGACTACCTGTACGCCGACATCGGCGGCACCACCACCGTGCTGACCTCCGTCGTCCTCGGCCTCGCCGCCCGCGCCGCCGCCGGGGAGGCGTCGCGGTGACCACCGAGCGGCCGGCCGCCGTGGCCCCGACCCTGCCGGCCCCGCGCAGCGCGTCCGGCGAGCGGCCCGCCCCCGCGCCGGACCGGGCGACCCGGGGCGGCTTCCTCGCCAAGGCCTTCGGCATCACGGCCGTGCTCAGTGCCGCCGGCTCCGCCCTCGGCCTGCTGCGCGACCTCCTGCTGGCCCGCTACTTCGGCGCCAACCAGGGCACCGACGCCTTCCTGGTCGCCTGGACCGTCCCCGAGACGGCCGCGCCGCTGCTGATCGAGGACGCCATGTCCTTCCTCATGGTGCCCGCCTTCGCCCTCGCCCTGGTGCTGCGCGAGGAGGACCCGGACGCCCCCGACCCGGTCCGGCAGCTGGTCCGCGCCACCCTGCCCTGGCTGCTGCTCGCGCTCACCGGCCTCGCCCTGGCCGCCGCCCTCGGCGCCCCGCAGCTGGTCGAACTGCTCGCCCCCGGCCTGCCCGACCCGGGCCTGGCCGTCACCTGCACCCGGATCACCGCGATCACCGTGCTCCCCTTCGGCCTGGTCGGCTACCTGGCCGCCGCACTGCGCGCCCACCACCGCTTCACCGCCCCGGCCGGCATCTACGTCGTCCACAACCTCGGCATCCTCGCCGTCCTGCTCGGCTTCCACGCCTCCCTCGGCGTGCGCTCCGCCGCCCTGGGCGTCGCGGCCGGCAGCCTGCTGATGGCCGGCCTGCTGGTCGGCCCGTTCCTGCGCCGGCTCCGCCAGGGCCCGCCCGGTGCACGCACCGGCCGAGCCCGCCGTTCGCCCCAGGCCCTGGTGCTGATGCCGCTCGCCCTGCTGCCGGTGGGCGCCTTCACCCTGACCCGGCAGGCGCAGGTCTTCGTCGAGCGCTACCTCGGCTCGGCGCTGCCGCCCGGCACCATCTCGCACCTCAACTACGCCGCCAAGGTCTCCCAGCTCGCCATGACCGCGGGCATCCTGATCTGCACCGTCACCTTCCCGCTGGTCGCCCGGGCACTCGCCGCGGGGGACCTCACCGCCGCCCGCGACCGCGTCGAGAAGGACCTCGGCCAGGCGGCGGCCGTCGTCCTGCTCGGCACCGCCTTCCTGATGGCCTGCGCCCCGTCCGTCGTCTCACTGCTCTTCGAGCGCGGGGCCTTCGGCCCCGGCGACACCGCGGCCACCGCCGACGTCATCCGGGTGTACAGCTTCGGCCTGCCCGCCCAGGCGCTGATCGGCGTGATGATCCGCCCGTACTTCTCGCTGCGCCCCGTCGTCCGCCGGGCCGACGACCCCGGCACCGACGACGGCCGTCGCCGGCTCCTGGACTGGTACCCGGCCGCCGTGATGGTGCTCGGCCTCGGCGTCACCGTCGTCACCGGCCTGCTCGCCACGCCCGGCTTCGGCGCCCTGGGGCTCGCCGCCGGCAACGCGGCCGGCATCACCACCACCGCCGCGCTGCTGCTGCGCGGCCTGGTCCTGCGCGGCATCCCGCTGCGGCTGCGCCGGGTGCTCGCCGACCACGGCCGGCTGGTGGCCGCCGCGGCCGGGGCCACCGTGCTCGGCACCGCCGTTGCCGGACTGGCCGCCGACCCCCTGCTCTCGACCCTCCTCGGGGGCCTCACCGTGGCGCTGGCCTTCGCCGCCCTGGGCACCGGACTCGGTGCCCACGAGGTGCGCGGCCCGGTCCTCGCCGCGGCCAGGGCCCTGAACCCGCCAACCCCCGCCGAAGAAGGGAAGCGTCCCCATGGACAATGAACGGGGAACCGTCCGTTCGGCCCAGGCGGGCGTCAGCAACGCCCCGCCGCACCGGGCTCGACCGCCCAGGAGCCGTCACCCGGTCGGTGAACGGCCGATCCCCGGCCCCGCCTCGCCGTGGATCCTGATGTACCACTCGGTGGCGGTCGAGAAGGAGGACCCCTACCGGCTCACCGTCAGCCCCGAACGGTTCGCCGAGCAGATCGCCTGGCTGCACCGGCGCGGCCGGCGGGGCGTCTCGGTCCGCGAACTGATGCGGGCCCGCGCCCTCGGCCGGGACGACAAGCTGGTCGGCCTCACCTTCGACGACGGCTACGCGGACTTCGCCCGGTACGCCGTCCCGATCCTCCAGGCCTACGGCTTCACCGCGACCACGTACGTGGTCGCGGACCTGCTCGGCCGCGCCAACGACTGGGACACCGAGGGCCCGCGCAAGAAGCTGCTCACCGTCCCGGAGGTCACCGAACTCGCCTCCGCGGGCTGGGAGATCGGCTCGCACGGCCTCGGACACCAGGCGCTCACCGGCCTGCCGGCCGAAGCCCTGGCGGTGCAGGCCCGGGAGAGCCGGCGCCTGCTGGAGGAGGTCGTCGGCGGCCCGGTCACCGGCTTCTGCTACCCGTACGGCGCCGTCGACCCGCCCGCCAGCCTCGCCGTCCGCGACGCCGGGTACGACTACGCCTGCGCCATCGCGCACTCCCCGCTCACCGGCCGCTTCGCCCTGCCCCGCTGCTACGTCGGCGACCGCGACGGTGCCTGGCGGCTGCGCGCCAAGAAGGGCCGGCACCGGCTGCGCGACGCCGTCACCCAGCTGCGCCGCGCGCGGGGGGAGCAGCGGCCATGAGGGTGCTGCACATCGTCACCGGGCTCGCCTCCGGCGGCGCGGAGCGCCAGCTCCACCTCCTGCTGCGCCACCTGCCGGCGCACCAGCAGTGCGAGGTCCTCGCGCTGACCAACCCCGGCACGGTCGCCGCCGCGCTGCGCGCCGACGGCGTGACCGTCCACCACCTGGGCATGAGCGGCAACCGGGACCTCGGCGCGCTGCCCCGGCTGGTCCGGCTGGTCCGGGCCGGCCGCTACGACCTGGTGCACACCCACCTCTACCGGGCGCAGCTGTACGGGCGGCTGGCCGCGCGGCTGGCCGGGGTGCGGGCGGTGGTCTCCACCGAACACTCGCTGCAGGCCGGGGTGATCGAGGGCAGGCCGGTCACCCGGGGCGTCAAGAGCCTCTACCTGGCGGCCGAACGGCTCGGCAGCACCACCGTCGCGGTCTCCCGGCAGGTCGCCCAGACACTGCGCTCCTGGGGGGTCCCGCCGGCCCGGATCGAGCTGATCCCCAACGGCATCGACTCCGGCCGCTACCGCCTCCCGCCGCCCGACCGGGCCGCCGCACGCCGCCGCCTGCGGGCCGAACTCGGCCTGCCGGAAGGGAGTTGGGTGGTCGGCGGGGTGGGCCGGCTGGTCCCCGGCAAGCGCTTCGACGTGCTGGTCGAGGCCCTCGCCGACCTCGACCCGGCCACCCGGCTGGTGCTGGTCGGCGAGGGCCCGGAGCGGGCCGCACTGGAGCGCAGGGCCGTCGAACTGGGCGTCCGGGACCGGCTGGTGCTCACCGGCGAGCGCGACGACGTGCCGGAACTGCTGTCCGCCCTGGACGTGCTGGCCGCGCCGTCCACCGCCGAGACCTTCGGCCTCGGCGTCCTGGAGGGACTCGCCGCCGGACTACCGGTGCGGCACAGCGCCTGCCCGGCGCTCGACGAGCTGCCGCCCAGCGCCGCCCCGCAGGCCCGCCGCATCCCGTCCGACCCCGTGGCCTACACCGCCGCGCTGCGCGACCTGCGGCACCTGGGCGACCTGACCGCGGACCCGCTGCCGCACCCGCCGGCCGTCGGCCACTACGACATCGCCCGGGTCGCCGCCGACCTGGGCGCCCTCTACGACCGGCTGGCCCGCGTCTGACCGCCCGCCGTCGCCGGAACCGCCGTCCCATACCCAAGGAGCAACACCCATGACCACAACGCGCCGAAGCGCCCGCCGCCTGGTCCGCCGCTGGTGGCCCGTCGCGCTCGCGGTTCCGCTGGGCGCCGCGGCCGGCGCCGGGTACGCTGTCGTCTCGCACCCCTCGTACGCCGCCAGCGCCTACGTCCTGGTGGTCCCGCAGAACGCGGGCGAGGCCGCGACCGCGACCAACTTCGCCCAGGCGTACGGGCGGTTGGCCGGCCAGCCGCAGGTGCTCGCGGTGGCGGCCGCCGAAACCGGCCACACCCGGGCCGAACTGGAGACCCTGGTGCACGGGACGACCTCCCCGGACGCCCCGATGATCGAGATCACCGGCACCGGGACGAACGCCCAGGAGGCCGCCCGGACCGCCGACGCGGTGGCCGGATCGCTGGTCGCCTTCGCCAACACCAGCAGCAAGGACACCAACGTCCGGCTGGTGACACTGGCCCCGGCCGCCGCACCCGACAAGCCGACCACGCCCTCCGGCAAGCTGGACGTCGCGGTCGGCGGCGCGGCCGGGCTGCTGCTGGGCGCGCTGGTGATGACGACCCGGCGCCGGGCCGGGGCCGAGCAACCGGAGGCCGGGTCCGCCGGGTCCGCCGTGACCGCGGAGGCTCCCGCGGCCGCCGGACCGGCCGGGGTGCCGACGACGCCGCGCCCGCGCAGCGAGGAACGGCCGGCCGGGCCCGGTTCGGGCCCGAAGGCCGCCACCTCGAAGGCCGCCACCCCGGAGGCCGCCCCCGCGAAGGCCGCCACCCCGGAGGCCGACGTGCGGACCCCGGCCAGGGCCCACGTGAAGACCACAGCGAAGACCGACGCGAAGACCACAGCGAAGACCGACGTGAAGACCGACGCGAAGGCCGAGCCCACCGAGGCCGCGCCCGAGGCCGCGGAGACCTCCCCGGCCGCGGAGAGGACCGCGGCCAAGAAGAAGGCCCCGGCCAAGGAGAAGGCCCCGGTCGGGGGCGGCCGATGAGCACCGAGACCCGCAGCGCCGGCCTGCCGACCGGGCCGACGGCGCCGGCCTGGAGCACCGAGCTGCGGCGCGAGGACGACGCGCTGGACACCCTCGCCGAGGAGTGGGACGACCTGGCCGCCCGTTGCCGGTCCGCCACCTTCTTCCAGGCCGCCGCCTGGCAGCGCTCCTGGTGGCGCCACTACGGCCGCCCGGGCGCCCTGGTGGTGGTGCTGGTCCGCCGGGACGGCCGGCTGGTCGGCGCGGGCGCCTTCCGGCGCCGCGGCGGCCCGTTCGGCGGCCTGACCGGCCTCGGCGCCGGGCTGGTCGACTACACGGACGTCCTGCTCGACGACGAGTGCGCCGACCGGGCCGCCGCCGAGTTCGCCGCCGCGCTGCCGCTCACCCGCCCCTGGCACTGGCTGGAACTGCGCGAGGTGCACCCCGAGGCGGCGGTGCAGCGGGTGTACGAGCACTGGCGCGGCAACCGCCGCCGCTTCGAGGACTCGCTCTGCCAGTACCTGCCGGCCGTCCCGATGGAGCGGCTGCTCAAGCGGGTGCCCGGCAAGACGGCCCAACGCACCCGGGTGAAGCTGCGCAAGATCGCCGAGGCCGGGGTGCGGGTCAGCTCGACGCCGCCGGCCGAGGTGGCGGAGGCGCTGGAGGGGCTGCTGCGGCTGCACTACCTGCAGTGGCAGCAGCGCGGCGTCACCCCGGAGCACCGCACCGAACGGTTCGCCCGGCACCTGACCGAGTCCACCACCGGCCTGGTCGCCACCGGCAAGGCCGTCGTCCACCGGTTCCACCTGGACGGCCAGCTGGTCGCGGTGAACCTGCTGCTGCTCTGCCCGTCGTTCGGCGGCCTCTACCTGTACGGCGCGCACCCGGTGCTGCGCGAACGGCTGGACATCGCCGGACTGCTGTTCAGCGCGGCCCTGGAGGAGACGGTCGGCGCGGGCGTCCCGGTGCTCGGCCTGCTGCGCGGCCAGGAGCCGTACAAGCAGCGCTGGCGCCCGGACCGGCTGCCCAACCAGCGGCTGCTGCTGGGCCCGGCGGGACCGGCGCCGGCGGCGGCCGTCCGGGCCGGGGCGGTGCTCGCCCGGCAGACGGCGGCGCACCGGCTGAGCACCCGCTTCCCCGCGCTCAAGGAGGCGTTGCTGGCCCGCCGCCGCAGCTGACCGTTCAGCGCCGGGCGGGCGTGGCAGCCGGGGAGGGGCTCGCGGTCGGCCCCGGTGTCGGCACCGCGGCTGCGGTCGCGGTCGCGGTCGCTGTCACCGTCGCGGTCCCGGTCGCGGTCGCGGTCGCCGTCACCGTCCCGGTCGCGGCCGCCGTCCCGGTCGGCCTCGGCGAGGCGGGTGCCGGCGACGGGGCCGGTACCGGGGGAACGGTGGGCGTCGGGGGCGCCGTCGGCGACACCGCCGACGCCCCCTTCGACCCGGACATCAGCTGCTTGAACCGTGCCGCCGAGCGCGGGTTGCCGACGCACTGGAAGAAGCCGTGCGGGCAGTAGTCGGTGACGGTCTGGTAGGCGGTGTCATGGGTGCGGACCCACTCGACCATCCGCTGGACGAACTCCGGGTTGTCGCCGTTGCGGAACAGCCCCCACTCCGGGTACGAGACCGGCTTTCCGCGCCTGGCCGCGAACTCCACCTGGTCCTGCAGCCCGTACGGCTCGCGCACGTAGTCGTCGAACGTTCCGCCGGCGGGCTGGTCGTAACTGTCCATGCCGATGATGTCGACCACGTCGTCGCCGGGGTAGCACCTCGTCCACGGGATGGCGTCCAGGCCCCGGTTGGGGGCGAAGTCGAAGCGGAACCGCTGCCCCGGCACCGAGCGCATCACCCCGACGATCCGCCGCCAGTAGGCCTTCCACGCGGAGGGGTCGGGCTTGCAGCGGTGGGTGTAGGTGGTGCCGTTCATCTCCCAGCCCAGGGTGAGCACGGTGTCCGGGCCGCCCAGCGCGACCAGCCGCCGCGCGAGTTTGAGGAAGTGCCCGTCGAAGTCCCCGCGGGAGCCCTGGGCGAGCAGCTTCGCCACCTCGCCGTCCGACACGTGCGCCTCGTTGGGCACCAGCATCGGCACGCCGAGCACGAGCATCCGGGACGGCTCGGCGAGCCGCCACTGCGACCACAGGCCGAGGACCACCGGGTCGCCTTCGATGTCGGACCAGCCGTTGCCGGCCAGATAGGTGTGGCCGACCTGCAGGTTCGCGTCGCCCAGCCACTGCGCGTACCGGCCGATCTGCGGGATGTACGTGTCCCAGGAACCGACGAAGGCCCCGAACGGCGGCTCGTGCGCCGGCCGCCGGGCCGGCGGCCGGGGGCCGGCGGTGCGCGGCTCGTAGGCGTCGGAGGAGAGGCCGGGCCGTTCGCCCTGACCGAGCGGGGCCCCGGCCGGGACGCTGGCGGTGGCCGTCAGCAGCAGGGCGGCGGCGGCCAGCGTCAGACGGCCGATGCGCATGGTCTCTCCTCCGGACGTCGCGGGGCGGGGCGCCCGGTCTCGGCGTGGACGGACCGTGGCGCCCCGCTCGCCGACAGTAGGCCCGACGGAGGAAGGAGATGCCGAATGTCACCCTAAAGTGGGCGATATTCGAACGCCGTCTGCCGCAACGGCCGCCGGGTGCCCGCCGTGTATCAGATCTGTAACGGTCCGGCCGGGCCCGCACGGGCCGCCCCGGGCCGCCCGGCGGAGCGGGCGGGGCGGCGAC
>NZ_JBHWCL010000232.1:0-10168 GCF_042735125.1 Kitasatospora sp. NPDC059599
GTCCTGGCCGCCTGCGGGAGCGGCGGGCAGGACGGCGCCGGCAGCGGACCGGCCCGGCTCAGCGTCGCCGACTCCTACATCCCGCTGCCCCCGGCGGGCGGCATGGCCGCCGGCTACCTGACCGTCCGCAACGACGGCGGCCGGGACCAGCTGGTCGGCGTGACCAGCCCCGGCGCCGAGTCGGTCACCATGCACCGCTCGACCCCGTCGAGCATGGAACAGGTCGCCAGCCTGGACGTGCCCGCGCACGGCGCGCTGCAGTTCGCCCGCGGCGGCACCCACCTCATGATCATGGGCTGGCAGAAGGCCCCCGTCCTGGGCGACGAGGTGGAGCTCGACCTCACCTTCGCCAAGTCCGGCACCATCTCGGTCAAGGTGCCGGTCAAGGAGCTCACCTACCGCCCCGGCCAGAGTTAGGGGACCCGCCACCATGCAGTCGGCCGGCCTGGAGAAGGCCTCACACCGCCGGATCACCGGGGTGCTCGGAGTGCTCGGCGCGCTGCTCGCGCTGATGCTCGCGGGCGCCGGACCGGCCTCCGCGCACGCCACCCTGGATTCCACCGACCCGCGACAGAACTCCGTGGTCGCCACCGCCCCGGCGGCGGTGACGCTGACCTTCAGCGAGTCCGTGTCGCTCTCCTCGGACTCCGTCCGGGTGCTCGACCCGGCCGGCAAGGCCGTGGACACCGGCGACCCGGCGCACGCCGACGGCAGGGGCAACACCGCCCGGGTCGGCCTGAAGGGCGGGCTCGCCAACGGCACGTACACCGTCGCCTGGCGGGCCGTCTCCGACGACTCGCACCCGGTCGGCGGCGCCTTCACCTTCTCCATCGGCGCGCCCTCGGACACCTCGGTGTCGGCCACCGCGCTGCAGGGAGCCAAGGCCGACGGCCTGGTCGCCGCCCTGTACGGCACCGGACGCACCGTCGCGTACGCGGCGTTCGCGCTGCTGGCCGGGGCCGCCGCCTTCGTGCTGGTCTGCTGGCCGGCCGGCACCGCCCGGCGGCCGGTGCAGCGGCTGCTGATGACCGGCTGGACGGCGCTGCTGGTCTCCACCGTCGCGGTGCTGATGCTGCGCGGCCCGTACGAGCGCGGCTCGGGGATCGGACAGGCCTTCGACCTCTCGCTGGTGCGCGCCACCCTGGACGAGCGGATCGGCACCGCGCTGGCCGCCCGGCTGCTGCTGCTCGCGGCGGGCGGGGTGTTCCTGTCGCTGCTGGTCGGCCAGCTGGGGCAGCCGTCGACGCCGCTCCCGGCGCAGCCCCCGACGGGCGGCGCCGAGAACGGGCCGGTCGAGGGCGGCGGCGCCGGCGGGCGGGCCGGGAGCGGACGCACCGAGGACGAGGACACCGAGGACGCCGAGCTGCGCGAGCTGGAGCGGCGGGCCGCCGAGCGGCCGCAGCGGGAGACCCGGCTCGGCCTCGGCGTGGCCGGGCTGGTGCTGGCCGTCGCCCTCTCCGCGACCTGGGTCGGCGCCGACCACGCCTCGGTCGGCATCCAGGTCTGGCTGGCGCTGCCGTTCGGCATCCTGCACCTGATCGCGATGGCGTTCTGGCTGGGCGGACTGGCCGCACTGCTGGTCGCGCTGCGCGAGGGCGCCGGCGCCGGGGTGGTGGACCGCTTCTCCAGGATCGCCTTCGGCTCGGTCGCCGTCCTGGTCGTGACCGGGATCTACCAGTCCTGGCGGGGCCTCGGCAGCTGGGGCGCGCTGACCGGCACCGAGTACGGGCGGCTGCTGCTGGTGAAGAGCGGCTGCGTGGCCGTGATGCTCGGCGTCGCCTGGATCTCCCGCTCCTGGCTGGCCCGGCTGCGCTCGGCCCCGGCCGAGGCGGCGGAGGTCGAGCAGGCCGAGGTGCCGGAGCCGGTCGGCGTCGCCGCGCACAGCGCGGACCCGGTCCGCCAGGCCCAGCTGGACCGTCAGCGGGCCGCCCGGGAGAGCGCCGGGCGCGAGCGCGGGCTGACCCCGACCCGGGCCGGACTGCGCCGCTCGGTGCTGGTCGAGGCGCTGGTCGCGGTGGCGGTGCTGGTGGTCACCACGATGCTCACCAACTCCCCGCCCGGACGGGTCGCGAGCGAGGTCACGGCCGGGACCGCCGCGCCGGCCACCGGCGGGGCCGCGGCGGCGCCGCAGACCGAGCCGGGCCGCACCGTCGAGCTCAAGCTCCCGTACGACACCAAGGGCCGGACGCCGAACGCCAAGGGCACCGCGACCGTCACCCTCAACCCGGCGCGGACCGGCCCGAACGAGGTGAAGCTCGCCCTGGACGGCGCCGACGGACAGCCGGTGGACGTCCCCGAGGTGCAGCTCGCCTTCACCCTGCCGGACCGCGACCTCGGCCCGCTGCCGGTCGCGCTCACCCCGGAGGGCACCGGCCGCTGGAGCGGCACCGCGCAGCTGCCGCTGGCGGGCACCTGGGTGGTGTCGGTGCAGGTCCGCTCCTCCGACATCGACCAGACCACGCCGACCCAGCAGTTCAAGATCGGCTGACGGCGGTGGACGACGTGACGACGAACGACCGGCCCCAGGACCACGGGACGACGGACACCGGGACGACGGACGCCGCACCGGTGCAGGAGCGGGCCGCCGAGGACCGTACCGGCGTCACCCGGCGGGCGCTGCTCGGCACCGCCGGCGCCGGGCTGCTGGTCGGCGCCGGGGCGGGCGTCGCCGGGGCGGTCGCCCTGGACCGCACCGGCCGCCCCGCCGGTGCGGCGGCCACGGGCGGCGCACTCGGCGCGGCCCGGGTGCCGTTCCGCGGCGAGCACCAGGCCGGGATCCTCGAACCGCAGCAGGCCAGGGTCCAGCTGGCGGCCTTCGACCTGTCCGACGGTGTGGGCCGGGACGGGCTGCGCGGGCTGCTGCAGCGCTGGACGAAGGCGGCCGAGCGGCTGACCGCCGGGGAGCCCGCCGAGGAGTTCGACGACCAGGTCGCCCTGGACGCCGGGCCCTGCTCGCTCACCCTCACCGTCGGCTTCGGCGCCGCGCTGTTCGACAAGGCCGGGGCGGCCGACCGCCGCCCGGCCGGGCTCGAACCGCTGCCCGCCTTCCCCGGCGACGCGCTCGACCCCGCCCGCGGCGACGGCGACCTCTTCCTCCAGATCGGCGCCGACGACGCGCTGGTGGCGGTGCACGCCCTGCGGGTGCTGCAGCGGCTGGCCGCCGGCACGGCGGCACTGCGGTGGCAGTCGGCCGGCTTCGCCCGCACCCCCGGGGCCGCCGGGAAGCCGGTGACCGGCCGCAACCTGATGGGCCAGGTCGACGGCACCAACAACCCGAAGCCGGGCGAGGACGGATTCGCCGCGAAGGTGTTCTGCACCGCCGGCGGGGAGCAGCCGGCCTGGCTGGCCGGCGGCTCGTACCTGGTGTTCCGGCGGATCCGGATGCTGCTGGACCACTGGGAGGCGCTCCCGGTGGAGCGGCAGGAGCGGGTGATCGGACGGCGCAAGACGGACGGCGCCCCGCTCGGCGCACCCGCCGGGTCCGGCGAGCACGCCCCGGTCGACCTGTCCGCGCAGGGCCCGGACGGCACCCTGGCGATCCCCGCCGACGCGCACGTCCGGGTCGCCGCCCCGGCGGCCAACGGCGGGGCGGCCATGCTGCGGCGCGGCTTCTCGTACCACGACGGGCTGCTGCCGGACGGCTCCCCGGACGCCGGGCTGCTCTTCCTCGCCTTCCAGTCCGACCCGCGCAGCGGCTTCACCCCGGTGCAGCGCAAGCTCTCCCGGGGCGACGGCCTGTCCCGCTTCCTGCGGCACGAGGCGAGCGGGGTGTACGCGGTGCCCCCGGCCGCACCGGCCGGGGGCTACCTCGGCCAGCAGTTGCTGGAGGGTTGAGGCCCTTCCCGGGAGGCCGGCGCGGTCCCGTACCACGGGCCGACCGGCCGTGTCCCGGCCATCGGAACGCTTTCCTGCCGCGACCGGGGAATCGTTAGGGTGACAGCTTCGGCAGCATCGCGTCCGCACCACCGCGTCCGCACCGGCCGCACCGCACCGTTCGTAGCGCACCACCCCGTCCGCACCGCCCGTTCCACGCAGCACCGAGTCCTCCCGGAGGCGTCATGTCGGCGACCCGCTACACCTACCTCGGCCCGGCCGGCACCTTCACCGAGGCGGCGCTGCACACCCTGCCCGAGGCGGCGACCCGCGAGCTGGTGCCGCTGTCCTCGGTGGCGCTGGCCCTGGACGCGGTGCGCGGCGGGGACGCCGCCGGGGCGTTCGTGCCGATCGAGAACTCGGTGGAGGGCGCGGTCACCGCGACCAACGACGAACTGGCCTCCGGCGCACCGCTGATGATCTACCGCGAGGTGCTGCTGCCGATCTCGTTCGCGCTGCTGGTGCGCCCGGGCACCGAGTTGTCCGGGATCAAGACGGTCACCAGCCACCCGGTGGCCCAGCCGCAGGTGCGCCGCTGGCTGGCGGCCAACCTGCCGGAGGCGACGTGGGAGTCGGCCGCCTCCAACGCCGACGGCGCCCGGCTGGTCTCCGAGGGCCGTTACGACGGGGCGTTCGCGGGCGAGTTCGCGGCGCCGATCTACGGGTTGGACCCGCTGGTCAAGGACATCGCCGACGCCAAGAGCGCGGCCACCCGGTTCGTCCTGGTGGGCCGGCCGGGCCGGGTGTCCTCGCCGACCGGCGCGGACAAGACCTCGATGGTGGTCTGGCTGCCGGACGACCACCCGGGCGCGCTGCTGGAGCTGCTGCAGGAGTTCGCGGTGCGCGGGGTCAACCTGATGCGGATCGAGTCCCGGCCGACCGGCGAGGGACTGGGCAACTACTGCTTCCTGATCGACTGCGAGGGCCACCTGTCCGAGCGCCGGGTGGGCGAGGCGATGATGGGGCTCAAGCGGATCTCCCCGCAGGTGCGGTTCCTCGGTTCCTATCCGCGCGCCGACCGGCAGGTGTCCACCCACCGGCGGCCGGGGACCTCGGACGCGGACTTCAGCTCGGCGGCGGACTGGCTCTCCCGCGCACTCGACGGGCGCGGGGACGTCTGAGTCCCGCGGCGGCGCGCGGGGACACCGGACGCGGCGGAGGCGGCGGAGGCAGGCGGCGGAGGCGGCGGAGACGCCGGAGACCTCGCAGTCATCCGAGCGATACCCGTTGTCTTTCTGACCTTTTCCGACCGTTTTGGACTGCGGCGATCGGGCGGGGCGGACGACCCCACCCGTCGTCCACAGGCCCGCCCGGGGCCGCGGGCCGCTGTCCACAGGCCCCACCTCTGTCCACAGCTCCGAGTTATCCACAGGTCTGGGGACGAGTCGACAAACCGGTATAGCCATTACCCAGAACTGGTCGGATCATCGGTTTGCGTCGCAGAGATGACTAATCGGACCAGAGTCACCCGGTTGCCAGCAAATCACCCGTCTGAGTGCTTCAATTCCCTCACTCGGAAAGGTCGAATGGGGTTTGAAACCTCAATTCCCTGGCTCGGTCGCGCGGAGGGTGATCCTCCCCTTCGATCCACAGCCCCGGCCCCGGGCCTGTGGATAACCCGACCCGGGAGCGGCCCCCACAGAAGTTATCCACAGGACGGGGGTGGTTATCCCCAGGGGAAAACCGGTACCGGTGGAGGAACGCCCGCCCGGTACGCTTGGGCCTGTGATTGACCTTCGCCTGCTCCGTGAGGACCCTGACCGAGTGCGCGCCTCGCAGCGCGTCCGTGGCGAGGACGTCGACCTGGTCGACGCCCTCCTCTCCGCCGACGAGCGGCGCCGGTCCTCGGGCAGCCGCTTCGACGAACTGCGCAGCGAGCAGCGGGTGCTCGGCAAGCAGGTCGCCCAGGCCAAGGGTGACGAGAAGACCGCCCTGCTGCAGCGCACCAAGGACCTGGCCGCCGAGGTCAAGGCCGCGGACGCCGAACAGGGCGCCGCGAAGGAGGAGGCCGACCGCCTGCTCCGCTCGCTGGCGAACCTCATCGACCCGGCCGCCCCGGTCGGCGGCGAGGAGGACTTCGTCACCCTGGAGGAGATCGGCACCCCGCGCGACTTCTCCGCCGAGGGCTTCGAGCCCCGCGACCACGTCGAGCTCGGCCAGATCCTGGGCGCCATCGACACCGAGCGCGGCGCCAAGGTCGCCGGTGCCCGCTCGTACTACCTGACCGGCGTCGGCGCGCTGCTGGAGCTCGCCCTGGTCAACATGGCGATCGCCCAGGCCACCGCGGCCGGCTTCGTCCCGATGATCACCCCGACCCTGGTCCGGCCGGCCGCCATGGACGGCACCGGCTTCCTCGGCCAGGCCGCCGAGAACGTGTACCACCTCGCCGAGGACGACCGGTACCTGGTCGGCACCAGCGAGGTCCCGCTCGCGGCGTACCACATGGACGAGATCCTGGAGGCCGACAAGCTGCCGCTGCGCTACGCCGGCTACTCGTCCTGCTTCCGCCGCGAGGCCGGCACCTACGGCAAGGACACCCGCGGCATCATCCGCGTCCACCAGTTCGAGAAGGTGGAGATGTTCGTCTACACCACTCCGGAGGACGCGGAGAACGAGCACCGCCGCCTGCTCCAGTGGGAGAAGGACTTCCTGAACGCGCTGGAGCTGCCGTACCGGGTCATCGACGTCGCCTCCGGCGACCTCGGCGCCTCGGCCGCGCGCAAGTTCGACATCGAGGCCTGGATCCCCACCCAGGGCAAGTACCGCGAGGTCACCTCGACCTCCAACACCACCGAGTACCAGGCCCGCCGCCTGTCGATCCGGATGCGTGAGGACGGCAAGACCCGCCCGCTCGCCACCCTGAACGGCACCCTGGTCGCCGTCCCGCGCACCATCGTGGCGATCCTGGAGAACCACCAGCAGGCCGACGGCTCGGTCATCGTGCCCGAGGCGCTGCGGCCGTTCCTCGGCGGCCGGACGGTCCTCGAACCGGTCAAGTAACCGGTTCCCCGGCACCACCCGCTCCACCCGCTCCACCCGCAACTCCCGGGAGACGACCGGCCCATGAGCACCACCAGCCCCAGCCCCGTCTCCCCGGAAGGCACCCGGGACGGTGGCGATCTGCCCTACCGGCTGATCGCCACCCCCCACGACGGCACCCTGCTGTCCAGCGAGGAGAACGGCACCGAGCGCACCCCCCCCGCCCGGGCCCGCGCCCCCCGCGCGGGCGCGCTGCACATCATCGTCACCGGCCGCTCGGCCGTCTGGGCCCGCCCGGTCTTCGACGAGATCGGCTACACCGGGATAGCCGTCTGCGGTCAGGGCGCCCAGGTCTACGACGCCGGCGCGCACAAGCTGCTCACCTCGCTCACCCTGGACCGCCGGCTCGCCGCCCTCGCCGTCGAGAAGATCGAGGCCGAGACCGGCCCGCTCGCCGTCGCCGCCAACCAGGACGGCCTCGACGGCCAGGTCCTGGCCGGCCCCGGCTACGAACTGCTGATCGGCTCCGACCTGCCCGTCGTCCGGGTCGACCGCGACGGGCTGCTGGCCTCCCCGGTCAGCAAGCTCTACGTCCAGCACCACGCGCTGACCGACGACGCCCTCGCCGACGCGGCCCGCCGCGCCGCCGGCGACCTGGTCGGCGTCGTGATGGCCGGCCCCGGTGTCGTCGAACTGCTCCCGTTGGGCCTGTCCAAGGCCACCGGTCTGGCCGTCGCCGCCCGCCGCCTGGGCGTGCGCGCCGCCGACACCATCGCCTTCGGCGACATGCCCAACGACGTCCCGATGTTCGGCTGGGCCGCCCACGGCGTCGCCATGGCCAACGCCCACGAGGAACTCCTCGCCGTCGCCGACACCGTCACCGCCGGCAACGACGAGGACGGCGTCGCGGTCGTGCTGGAGCGCCTCTACCCCGCCCGCTGACCGGCGGTGCGCCCCGGGCCCGGGGACGGGCGGGACTCCGGGGTCCCGCCCGGTGCGGCGTGTCGGTGGTCGGGTGTTCACGGACCGTTCCCCGACAGTTGTAGGATGACCGGGCAATCAGTTGTAGGATGACCGACGACTGGTGAAGGCGCACGTGCGACGGCGGAGGGAGGTGGGTCCGGAATGAGCGGCGAGGGCAACGGCCTGCAGGCGGCCGGACGACGGTCCCTGGTGGACACCGCGATCGACCAGCTGCGGGAGCAGCTGGCCGGCGGGGTCTGGCCCGTGGGTTCGCAGATCCCCACCGAGCACGAACTGGCCGAGCAGCTGCAGGTCGGACGGAACACCGTCCGGGAGGCGATCCGGGTGCTGGTGCACGCCGGAATGCTGGTCTCCCGGCAGGGCGAGGGGACGTTCGTCCGCTCGACCAGTGACCCGGCCTCCGTCCTGCGCGGCGTCCAGCGTTCGGGCATCCGGGACGTCCTGGAGGTCCGCGCGGCGCTGGAGACCGAGGGCGCCCGGCTGGCCGCGCTGCGGCACACCGACGAGGACGTCCGGCGGATGCGGGCCGCGCTGGCCCGCGAGGCCGAGGTGTTCGCGGCGCACCCCGAGCGGGCGAGCCGAGAGGCCACCGTCGAGCACGACCTGGAGTTCCACACCGCCGTCGTCGAGGCCGCGCACAACCCCGCGCTGGCCGAGGTGTACCGCTACTTCGGCGCCTCCGTGCGCGAGGCGATGACCTCCGCGTTCGGCGACCACGACATGCCCGAGGCCGTCGTGGCCACCCACGAGGCCCTGGTCGACGCGATCGAGAGCGGTGACCCGGACCGGGCCGAGGCGGCGTGTCGCACGCTGCTCGCCGGCCCGACCGCGGCCGTCGAGCAGCTGCTCGCGTCCATCGCGGCCCGGAAGTAGGACGGCGCGAGCCTCCTCCGTCCCGCCCGCATCCACGCACATCCCGGAAAGAACAGCACACCCATGGCCGTCACCCGTGCCCAGCAGCCGGTTGTCACCACCCCTGCCCCGCTCCCGGTCCGCACCCGGCTGGCCCATCCGCTCCTGCTGCTGACCGGCATCGTGCTGGTCGCGCTGAACATGCGCGCCTGCCTGGCCGCGATCTCCCCGATGGTCGGCGAGATCCAGCGGACCTTCGGCCTCTCCGCGACCGCCAGCGGCCTGATCACCACCGTCCCGGTGCTGTTCCAGGGCGTCGGCGCCCCGCTCACCCCCCGGCTGACCCGGCGGTTCGGCGCCGAGCGGGTGGTGCTGGGCGCGGTGCTGGTGCTGGGCGCGGGCGTGCTGCTGCGGGTGCTGCCCTCGGTGGCCGCGCTGTACGCGGGCTGCGTGGTGATCGGCGTGGCGATCGCGGTGCTCAACGTGTCGATGCCCGGCCTGGTCAAGCGGGAGTTCCCGGACCGCGCGGCGACCATGACCGGCGTCTACTCGACCACCATGCTGGTCGGCGCGACCCTCGCCGCCGGTACCTCCGTCCCGCTGGAGCACGTGCTCGGCGGCGGCTGGCGGGCCTCGCTCGGCGCCTGGTCGCTGCTGGCGCTGGTCGCCGCGGTGGCCTGGCTGCCGCAGGTGCTGCGCAGCCGTCAGGAGCGCGGCGCGGTGGCCGCGGCCGCGACGCCGGGCACGCCGGGCACGCCGGTCGAGGGCATCTGGAAGTCCCCGCTGGCCTGGCAGATCAGCCTCTTCATGGGCATCTCGTCGCTGCTGGTCTACACCCTGGTGGCCTGGATGCCGACCATCCTGGCCGACCACGGCATGGACCGCGGCCAGGCCGGTCTGGTCTTCGCCTTCTCCAACCTGGTGCAGGTGGCCGGTGCCTTCCTGGTGCCGCTGATGGCCGGCCGGATGACCAACCAGCGCGCCCTGGCGGTGACCATGGCCGCCCTGAACGGGGTGGGCATCGCGATGCTGCTGGTCGCGCCGGTCTCCGCCGCGTGGGTCTCGGCGGCAGTCCTCGGGGTGGCCCAGGGCGGTTCGCTGGGCCTGGGCCTGGCGTTCATCGTGCTGCGCACCGGCAGCGCGGCCGGTGCCGCCCAGCTGGGCGGGATGTCGCAGGCGATCGGCTACCTGGTCGCGGCGGCCGGCCCGGTCGGTGCCGGCGCCCTGCACCAGCTCACCGGCGGCTGGGAGACCACCCTGGTGCTGATGCTGGCGCTGGTGCTGGTGGTCGGTGTGGCCGGCTGGGGAGCGGGCCGCAACCGCACGCTCTGACCCTCCGGCGTCCGGACCCGCCACGGCGTCCGGACCCGCCACGGCGTCCGGACCGCCTCGACGGTCGTGCTACGCGCAGCGGCCAAGGGAGTGCCCCGCCACGCCCGTCACGAGCAGCGGAGTCAGGCCAGCGAGAAGCCACACCGCC
>NZ_JBHWCL010000233.1:0-10152 GCF_042735125.1 Kitasatospora sp. NPDC059599
TCGGGGGCCCCCCCCCCCGCGCCGCTATCGCCCGGTCCCGAACCGCGCGCCAGGGCCTTAACCCCCCCCCCACCCCGTTCCCCCGGGGGCCCGGGGCCGGGCGGGGCCCCCCCCGGCCCCGCCGCCCACCGGTCGGCAGCAGGGCCAGGCAGAGCGCCGCGACGCCGAAGCGCCAGCAGGAGACGGCCACCGGGCCGAGGCCGCTGGTGCGCATCAGCAGCGCGGCCACGGCTCCGCCCGCGCCCCAGGCGACGGCGGCGGCGGAAATGGACAACAGGCCGTGCCGGAAGGGCACGGCGGCGTACGAGGACATGCGTCAGTACTCCACGATGGATGGCCGGTTCGGGTCCGCGGGGTGCGCGGGCGGCGGTCATCGCCCCGGCTGCCGGCGGAGTCCCGCGGGCCGGGGTGGGTGGAGTGGGCCGCCCGCTAGCGGGGCGGCGGGGGGAGGATCACATGACGCACGGGGCTACGGTACGCCTCCGGTGCCGTGATCTTCCGCCCGTCCGGCCGCGCGACGTACCGTCGGCCGCGGACGGAACACCCTGTCGACGCCCCACCGGCGAAGGAGCAGAACGCGATGGACCAGCTGACGTACGACGAGGTCGAGGCTGCCGCGCGGCGGATCGCCGGGCGGGTGCGCCCGGTCGCGATGGCGCCGGGGGACGACGGCGGACGGACCTGGTTGGCACTGGAGTTCCTGCAGCACACCGGCAGCTTCAAGGCGCGCGGTGCACAGAACTTCCTGCTCGCGCACGCCGAGGCGGGCACCCTCCCGGACACCGGGGTCACCATCGCCTCGGGTGGCAACGCCGGGCTCGCCTGCGCCTGGGCGGCGCGCGAACTCGGCGTCCGGGCGACGGTGTTCCTGCCGGAGACCGCCTCCCCGGTGAAGCTGGCCCGGCTGCGCTCCTACGGCGCGCAGGTGCGGCTGGCCGGCCGGGAGTACGCGGAAGCGCTGGCCGCGTGCGAGGAGTTCGCCGCCGACAGCGGGGCGCTGGCCTCGCACGCGTACGACCACCCGCTGATCGCCGCCGGCGCGGGGACCGTCCTGGCGGAGATCCGCGACCGGGTGCCCGGGCTGGACACCGTGGTGGTGTCGGTGGGCGGCGGTGGGCTCTTCGCCGGCGTGGCCGTGGCGGCGCGCGAGCACGGCGTCCGGGTGCTCGCGGTCGAGCCGACCGGCAGCCGTGCCCTGAACGCCGCGCTGGCGGCCGGCCACCCGGTGGACGTCCCGGTCGACTCGGTGGCCCAGGACGCGCTCGGCGCCCGCCGCGCCACGGCGCTGGCGGTCGCCGCCGCCGGGCACGAGGGCGTGCGCTCCGTCCTGGTGGACGACGAGGCCATCGTGCGCGCCCGCCGGCGGCTGTGGGAGGAGCGCCGGATCGCCGTCGAGTTCGCGGCCTCCACCGCCCTCGCCGCGGTCGACCGGGCCGACGGTGAGCGCGTCGCCGTCCTCCTCTGTGGCGCCAACACCGACCCGTCCGATCTGGTGGACCGCGAGCGGGGGTGATCCGCCGGGTCGGCGACGCCGGCGGCGCGCCGGGCCGGCGGCGGTCGGGCCGGCGGCGGTCGGGCCGGCGCGGGCCGACCCGTTCCTGCCTGTGCCGACAGGTCCGGTGGTGCCGATCGGCTGACCGGCCCGTCTGTGGTCCGGGCTACCGGCGGCGGGCGGCGGCCTCGCCCGGGACGGGCCACTGCCCGGCCACGCGCGGCCCGGCGGCCTGCCAGGAGGCCGGGATCCGCGGGAACCGGTACGCCCAGCGGTGGAAGAGCAGCCGGGCCGCGACGAAGCCCACGCCCAGGCAGACCGCCCCGCCCGCCGCGTCCAGCCAGAGGTGGTTCGCGGTGGCGATGATCACGGTCAGGGTGAACAGCGGGTACAGCAGGCCCAGCGCCCGCAGCCAGGCCCGTCCGGACAGGAAGAACACCGTCAGCCCGCACCACAGCGCCCAGCCGAAGTGCATCGAGGGCATCGCCGCGTACTGGTTGGAGATGGTCGCTCCCGCGCCCGAGGCCAGCGAACCCCAGGTGTGGTGCACCGTCACCGTGTCGATGAAGCCGGGCAGCATCCGCGGCGGGGCCATCGGGAAGACGTAGTAGCCGACCAGGGCGATGCCGGTGGCAGCGGCCAGCGCCGTACGGACCGCCGGATACCGGCCGGGGTGGCTGCGGTAGAGCCAGACCAGCACGGCGATGGTGATGACGAAGTGCAGTGTGGCGTAGTAGTAGTTCATGCCGACGATCACCCAGGTCACCGCGTCCAGGCCGTGGTTGACCGAGCGTTCGAAGGCCAGGCCGAGGCTCCGCTCCAGGTCCCACACGAGGTTCGCGTGGGCCTTCGCGGTCTCGGCGTGCTGCGGAACCGCGTTGCGGACCAGGTTGTAGACCCAGTAGCCGATCCCGATGAGCACCAGCTCGAACCGGAGGCGCGGCCGGACCGGACGCAGCCGCCGGGCGGCGATCCGGTCACGCAGGGTGCGTGCGCCGCCCGGCACCGCTCCGCCGACGGCCGGGCCCTCCGGCCCGCTCCCCGGACCGTCGGGTGAATTCCCTCCGGCATGAACGGAACTTGCGTCACGGGAACGGGAGTTGTTCTCGGCACCGGATGCGTGGCCGTCGGTCGGTAACCTCATGGGGCAGAAGTCTGCCAGACCATCCGTGCCCGTCCGATCATCCGGTCGGCGGGGTTTCTTCGCCGCCGCGCTCCCACCGGGGTACGGGACTTCACTCCCGCTGCGAGCGCACGGCAGGTCCACCCGGCCCGGCCGCGGAGCTCATTTCCTCCATATTTCGCGACATTTCGCACGGGATCAGCACCGGCCGACCGGCGCGCCGGAGCAACGGCGACAGCAGAAGCACCTGCACATTCCGTTCACGCCTCCCGACATCAATCCACACTTCCCCTTTCGGGCCCGGATGAGTAAGACTGGAACACGGACCGGGCGGGGGCAGGTCCGTCCGGAACAGGGGATCCACCTCCGCCACGTCCGCATATGTCCAGCCGGCCAACCGGCTATGCGAGAAAAGGTGACGCGGTGACGAATCCCTTCGAGGACCCCGAGGCCAACTACCTGGTTCTGGTGAACGACGAGGGCCAGCATTCGCTCTGGCCCGTCTTCACGGAAATTCCGGCCGGGTGGCAGCAGGTGTTCGGCGAGGCCGGGCGCCAGGAGTGCCTGGACTACATCGAGAACTCCTGGACCGACATGCGCCCGAAGAGTCTCATTTCGGCCATGGAACAGTAGTTTCCGGCCCGCGCGAACACATTCAGCTGGCAGTACCGGCTGCGGCCGGTGGCAACGGGGGAAAGCCATGGAGCACGGCGGGCACTACACGGTTGTCTGCACTCGATGCGGCTTACGATTCGGGGACGACGGGCTGATTTCGGCCTGCCCGGAGTGCCGCGACAATTCACTGCTACGGACCGAGTACACCGCCGGCTCACTGGCCGACGCGATCGCCGCCACCCCGGCGACACCCGGCCCCTTCCGCTACCGCGGCTGGCTCCCGGTCGTCCGCGAGGTCCCCGGGGCGAGCCTGCCCGCCGTGCACCGAAGTCGCGGACTCGGCGCCGCCCTGGGGCTGAGCGACCTCTGGACGGCCTTCAGCGGCTACTGGCCGGAACGCGACTGCCGCATGGACTCCGGGACCTTCAAGGAACTGGAGGCCTTCGCCGTCCTGGGACGGGTCCCGCAGGACGCGGGCGTCATGGTCGTCGCGTCCGCCGGGAACACCGCGGCGGCCTTCGTCCGGGCCACCGAGAAGTTCGACTTCCCCTGCGTACTGGTGATCCCCGAACGCGCCCTGCCCGGGCTGGCGCTCTGCGGCACCGGACCGCGGGTGCGGATCGTCGCCGTCAAGGGCGGCGGCTACAACGACGCGATCACCTACGGCCAGGGCATCCTGGCCACCGGCGCGCCCTTCTTCCCCGAGGGCGGGGTCCGCAACGTCGCCCGCCGCGACGGCCTCGGAATCGTCATGCTGGCCGCGTACGAGCGGCTCGGCCGACTGCCCGACTACTACGTCCAGGCCGTCGGCAGCGGTACCGGCGCGATCGCCGCGCACGAGGCGGCCCGCCGGATCGCCGCCACCACGGGCGGCACCCCGCCGCGCACCCTGCTCTGCCAGAACACCGGGTTCGCCCCGCTGCACCGGCTCTGGCGCGGCCGGACCGCCGCCCTCTCCGGAGGACTCCCGGATCAGGCCGCGGCTCCGCTGCCGGAGTCGACTTCCTCCCCGGCCGCGGTCACGCTGTCGTGCATCGACGTCCACGCCCCCGAACTCGTCAACGCCACACCTCCGTTCGGGGTCCACGGCGGCGTCGCCGACCTGTTGGCCGACACCTCGGGCGAGATCCTGCTGGCCGACACCCCGGAGGCCCTCGCCGCGGCCGCGCTGTTCGAGGAGACCGAGGGCATCGACATCGAGCCGGCCGCCGCCGTGGCGGTGGCCTGCCTGCGACGCGCGGTCACCGAGCGGCGGATCCCGCGTGACGCACGGATCCTGCTCAACATCACCGGCGGCGGCCGGCGTCGGGCCCGAGCGGAGCGCGACGGCGGCACCCACCTCCCGAACGCCTCGCTCGTCGGGGCCGAGGACGATCCGGCGGTCACCGCGGCCATGCTGCTCGACTCGCTGTCCCTGTGACGGCACACCCGGCCACCGCCCGGGTCGCCTCCCCGGCCACCTCCCGGACCGACGATCCGGCCACCGCCCGGGCCGCCTCCCCGGCCACCTCCCCGGCTTCCTCCCCGGCGCCGGCGCACCCGACCGGGCGCTGACCGCCCCCGACCCCCGAGACCCACACCGCCCCAGGCGCGCACCGGCGCCGCGGGGCGGTCAGACACGTGCGTCCCCGGCCGCCCGGCCGGGCCGCGGTGGAACCCACGGGCCGACGGCCCGGCGCGACCCCCAGACGAACCGGAGTCCCAGCAGATGTCGCCTTCGCAGCCCGAGTACCTGCCCCTGCTTTCCGGCCAGGCCGGAATGTGGTTCGCGCAGCAGCTGGACCCGGCCAGCCCCGCCTACCAGGTCCACGAGTACGTGGAGATCCACGGGCCGGTCGACCCCGGGCTGTTCGAGCGCGCCCTCCACCGGGCCGTCCTCGACTGCGAGACGCTGCGCCTGCGGCTGGTGCCCGGCGGCCAGGAACTCCGCCAGTTCGTCGAACCCGACCCCGCCTGGCGGTTCGTCCCCGTCGACGTCAGCGCCGAGACCGACCCGTGGGAGGCGGCGGTGCGCTGGATGCGCACCGAGTACCTCCGCCCCTACGACCTGGAGACCGGCCCCGCCTGCGCCTTCGCGCTGATCCGGCTGGCCGCCGACCACCACATCTGGTCCCTGCGCGCCCACCACGCGATGGGCGACGGCCACAGCGGCCCGCTCTTCGCCGCCCGGGTCGCGGAGGTCTACAGCACCTGGGCGGAGGGCCGGACCCTGCCCGACGAGAGCGGCATCCCTCCGTTCGCGCGGCTGGTGGAGGTCGAGGCCGAGTACCGCGCCTCCGCCCAGTTCGAGGCGGACCGCCAGTACTGGCAGGACCGGCTCGCCGACCGCCCGACCGCCGTCAACTTCGCCGGCCGGTTCGCCCCGGCTTCGCACACCCACCTGCGCCACGCACTCCGGCTGGGCCCCGAGTACATGGCCACGCTGCGCACCTCCGCGCGCCGGCTCGGGGTCAGCTGGACCGTCCTGGTGCTCGCCGCCGCGGCGGCCTACACCTCCCGGGTGACCGGCAGCGGCGACGTCGTCCTCGGCTTCCCGGTCGCCGCCCGGTCCGGCGAGGTCGCCCGGAGCACCCCGGGCGTCGTCAACAACGTGGTGCCGCTGCGCCTGGCCGTCGACCCGCAGGAACCGCTCTCCGCGCTCATCAAGAAGACCAGCCGCGCCGCCCGTGAGGCCCTGCGGCACCAGCGCTACCGCTACGAGGAGATCCGGCGCGACCTCGGCCTGGTCGCGTCGAGCGGGCAGCTGTTCGGCCCCACCGTCAACATCCAGTCCTTCGACTACAACCTCACCTTCGGCGGCCACCCGAGCACCACCCACAACCTCAGCAGCGGCCCCGTCGAGGACCTCAACATCCTGATCTACGACCGGCAGACCGGCGACGGCGCCGGTCTCGTCGTCGACGCCAACCCGGCGCTCTACCGGCCGGAGGAGATCGCCGCCCACTGCCGCCGCTTCCAGCACTACCTCGCCGCCCTCGCCGCCGCCGACGGCACCCAGCCGCTGCACGAGGTCGAACTGCTCGACGCGGCCGAGCGGCAGCAGGTCCTGACCGACTGGAACGACACCGCCGTCGAGCCGCCGTCGGCCACCCTGCCCACGCTGTTCGAAGCCCAGGTCGCCCGGACACCCGAGGCGGTCGCACTGGTCAGCGGCGACCGCGAACTCACCTACCGGGAGCTCAACACCCGCGCCAACCGGCTGGCACACCTGCTGATCCGGCGCGGCGTCGGACCGGAGGCGCTGGTCGCGGTCTGTCTGGAACGCTCCGCCGACCTGGTGGTCGCCCTGCTCGCCGTCCTCAAGGCCGGCGGCGCCTACCTGCCCATCGACCCCGACTACCCCGCCGACCGCATCGCCTACACCCTGGCGGACGCCCGGCCGGTCGTCGTGCTGGCCTCCGGGGCCACCGCGGCGGCGGTGCCGGCCGGCGGGATCCCCGTGGTGCCGGTGGACCGGATCGAGCCCGCCACCTCCGACGACGCCACCTCCGCCGGCTTCACCTCCGACGACGCCGACCCGGGCGTCGCCGTGCTGCCCGGCCACCCGGCGTACGTGATCCACACCTCCGGCTCCACCGGACGGCCCAAGGGCGTCGTCGTGCCGGTCGGGGCACTGGTCAACTTCCTGGCCGCGATGCAGCGCCGCTTCGCGCTCGGCCCCACCGACCGGCTGCTCGCGGTGACCACGGTCGCCTTCGACATCGCCGCGCTGGAGCTCTACCTGCCCCTGCTCAACGGCGCCCGGGTGGTGCTGGCCCCCCGCGAGACCGTCCGGGACCCGCGTGCGCTGCGGGACCTGCTGACGGCGAGTGGGGCGACCGCGATGCAGGCCACGCCGAGCCTCTGGCACGCACTGACCGCCGAAGCCGCGTCGCTCGACGGCTCGTCGGCCGACGCGCCCTCGGCCCGTGACGCATTGGCCGGTGACGCGTTGGCCGGTCTCCGGGCGTTGGTCGGCGGCGAGGCGCTGGACAGCGGGCTGGCCCGGACTCTGACCGCCCGCACGGCCGGCGTGACCAACCTCTACGGCCCCACCGAGACCACCATCTGGTCCACCGCCCACGAGGTCGGCGACGAGCACGGCGAGGTCCTGCCCATCGGGCGGCCCATCGACAACACCCGGGCCTACGTGCTCGACGAGGCTCTGCGCCCGGTTCCGGCCGGTGTGGCCGGCGACCTCTACCTGGCGGGCAGCGGCCTGGCCCGCGGCTACCTCGGCCGCCCCGGCCTGACCGCCGAACGCTTCGTGGCCTGCCCCTTCGAAGCCGGGGATGGGCCCCTCGCCCCCAGCCCGGCGGCCGGGAGGTACCCCCAGCCCGAAGGCGGGCAAGGAGGTGGGCTCCTCCTTCCCGGTGGCGGGCAAGGAGGGAGGATGTACCGCACCGGCGACGTGGTCCGCTGGACCGTCGACGGTGAGCTGGAGTTCCTGGGTCGCGCCGACGACCAGGTCAAGATCCGTGGCTTCCGCATCGAACTCGGCGAGGTCCAGGCCGCCTTGGCGTCCTGCCCGGGGGTCGCCCAGGCCGCCGTGTCGGTGCGCGAGGATGCCCCCGGCGACCACCGGCTCGTCGGGTACCTGGTGGCGGAGCACGACGCGGACGTGGCCGCGCTGCCCGCCCTGGCCCGCGCGGCGGCGGCCGAGCGGCTGCCGGAGTACATGGTGCCGTCGGCCGTGGTGGTGCTGGAGTCCCTGCCGCTGACCGCCAACGGCAAGCTCGACCGCAAGGCCCTGCCCGCCCCGGACTACGCGGCCGCGGGCGCCGGCGCCGGCCGGGCGGCGGAGAACCTGTCCGAGGAGATCCTCTGCGCGCTCTTCGCCGAGGTCCTCGGCCTGCCCTCGGTCGGGGTCGAGGACGGCTTCTTCGACCTCGGCGGCCACTCGCTCCTCGCCACCCGTCTCGGCAGCCGGGTGCGGTCCGCCCTCGGGGTCGAACTCCCGCTGCGCACCCTCTTCGAGGCGCCGACGCCCGCCGCGCTGGCGCGCCGGCTCGACGGCGGCGCGACGCTGCGGCCGCCCGTGGTGGCCGTCGAGGAGCGGCCCGCGCCGGTGCCGCTCTCCTACGCCCAGCAGCGGCTCTGGTTCCTCGGACAGCTGGAGGGGACGAGCTCCGGTTACAACATCCCTGCGGCGCTGCGCCTTTCGGGCGCGCTGGAGCCGGATGCCCTGGCCGCGGCCCTGCGTGACGTGATGGAGCGGCACGAGGTGCTGCGGACCGTCTACTCCCCGGTCGACGGCGAACCCGTGCAGCGGGTACTGCCGATCGAGTCGGTCCCGTTCGAGCTCACCGTCGAACCGGTCGACGGGGAGGAGGAGCTGGCCGTCGCCGTGAACCGGTCGGCGGGACGGCCCTTCGACCTGGCGACGGAACCGCCGCTGCGGGCGGACCTGTTCACCCTGGCACCCGAGCAGCACGTCCTTGTTCTGACGCTTCATCACATCGCTGGCGACGGCTGGTCCTTCGGACCCCTCGGGCGGGACCTGTCCACCGCGTACGCGGCGCGGGTGCGGGGCGGCTCGCCCGCGTGGTCGCCGTTGCCGGTGCAGTACGCGGACTACACGCTCTGGCAGCGCGAGCTGCTGGGGTCGGAGGAGGACTCCGAGGGCCTGCTGGCGGGGCAGTTGGGGTACTGGCGGGAGGCGCTGGCCGAGCTGCCGGAGGAGCTGACGCTGCCGTTCGACCGTCCGCGTCCGGCCGTCGCCTCACACCGGGGCGGCGACGTCGAGCTGACCGTCCCCGCCGAGCTCCACACCAACCTGCTGGAGCTCGCCCGGAAGGAGGGTGTCACGCCCTTCATGCTGCTCCAGGCGGCGCTGGCGGTGCTGCTCTCCCGGCTCGGCGCCGGGCAGGACATCCCGATCGGCACACCCATCGCCGGACGCACCGACGAAGCACTGGACGAGCTCGTCGGCTTCTTCGCCAACACCCTGGTGCTGCGCACCGACCTCAGCGGCAACCCGACCTTCAGCGAACTGCTGAGCCGCGTCCGGGAGACCGGACTCGGGGCGTTCGCCCACCAGGACGTGCCCTTCGAGCGCCTGGTCGAGGAACTGGCCCCCACCCGCTCGATGGCCCGCCACCCGCTCTTCCAGGTCATCCTCACCCTGCAGAACACCGTCGAGGCACGCCTCGAACTGCCCGGCGTGGACGTCGAGTTGTCGACCGCCGGGGACCCGACGGCCAACTTCGACCTCGCTTTCGAGGTCCGCGAGCGGTACACGTCCACCGACACTCCGGACGGGCTGGCGGTGCGGATCGTCTTCGCGGCCGAGTTGTTCGACCGGTCGTCGGTGGAGGTCCTGGGACAGCGCTGGCTGCGCGTCCTCACCGCCCTCACCACCGACCCCACCCAGCCGGTCCACGCCGTACCCGTCCTCGACACCGAAGAACGACACCTCCTGCTCGACACCTGGGCAACCCGACCCGCCCTCGCCACACCCGACGGCACCCTCACCGCACACTTCGAAACCCAGGCCGCCCACACCCCCGACGCCACCGCCCTCACCGACGGCGACACCCACCTCACCTACCGCGACCTCAACGAACGCGCCAACCAACTCGCCCACCTGCTCACCGACCACGGCGTCCACCCCGAAACACTCGTCGCCGTCCGCCTCGACCGCTCCACCGACCTCGTCATCGCCCTGCTCGCCGTCCTCAAAGCCGGCGGCGCCTACCTCCCCATCGACCCCGACTACCCCACCGACCGCGTCACCCACATGCTCGACGACGCCCGACCCACCCTCCTCCTCACCACCGGCACCACCCACACGGACATCCCCACCAACGGGATCCGAACAATCCCGATCGACACGATCGACCTCTCCGACCACCCCCGCACCAACCCACCCACCACCGCCACACCCGACCACCCCGCCTACGTCATCTACACCTCCGGCTCCACCGGCCGCCCCAAGGGCGTC
>NZ_JBHWCL010000234.1:0-10118 GCF_042735125.1 Kitasatospora sp. NPDC059599
GAACGGGTCACCGTCGAACTCATCAACGACGGCGTCCACCTGCACCCCTCCGTCCTCGACCTCGCCTACGGCACCGCCGGCCCCCACCGCGTCGCCCTCATCACCGACGCCATGGGCGCCGCCGGCATGGGCGACGGCCTCTACCCCCTCGGCCCCCTCCAGGTCCGGGTCAAGGACGGCGTCGCGATGCTCCCCGACGGCAGCTCCATCGCCGGGTCCACCCTCACCCTCGACCGGGTCCTCCGACGGTCCCTGACCGCGGGACGGATGACGCTGCCGCAGGCCGTCGAGTCGCTGTCCGCGACCCCGGCCCGGCTGCTCGGCCTGAGCGACTCCGTCGGCTCGCTGGAGACCGGCAAGCTCGCCGACCTCGTCGTGGTCGACTCCGGGACCTACGACCTGGTCGCCGTGATGCGCCGCGGCCGCTGGGCCGTCGGCGACGGCCGGTTCACGACGGTGCGGCGTGGCAGATGACGGCCCCTCTGCATTTCTGCTCAAAGTTGCAGTATTTGCCGGTTCTATTGACATGAATGCGCAGAAACAGTGCACTTGGTGCGCACGTCTCCTCGGCATCCTCGATACAAGGAGCTGGCTGTGCACCTCGTCCGCACGCCCCCGCGCCGACTCGCCCTGTCGCTGACCGCCACCACCGCGCACGCCTCCCCCACCGCCACATCGGGCGACGGCAAGCCGCTCGCCGTGACCTCGCCGATGGACCGGAACGACTGGGCCCACGACCGGTGCGACATCGACGAACGGACCATCACCGGCAACGCCGACGCCCCGGTCTCGGCGACGGAGTACCGGCACGGCCCGATCAAGGGCCGCGGCACGGACCCCGACCAGCCGCGCAACCTCACCCGCTCCGTCGTGCCGACCCGGCCGTGAGCCCCACCGTGGTCGCCCTCGACGCCGTCGGCACCCACGTCAAGGGCGCGGCGGTCGCCGAGGACGGCGCCCTGCGCCACACGGAGCGCTGGTCCACCCGCGCCGAGCGCGGCCCCGAGGCCGTGCTCGACACCGTCCTGGACCGTGCCGCCGAACTCGGCCACGAGGCAGGCTGCTTCGGGGCCGGACTGCTCGCGCGGGACCTCCTGGGCGCGGGAGCGGCGACGTGATCCTCACCGTCACGCCCAACGCGGCCCTGGACATCACCCACCACCTGGACCGGTTGCGCCCGCACGGCAGCAACCGGGTCCGGGCGGTGGCCGAGCGTGCGGGCGGCAAGGGCGTCAACGTCGCCCGGGTCCTGCACGCCCTCGGTCACCCGACCGTCGTCACCGGGCTGGTCGGCGGCCTCACCGGCCGGGCGATCCGCGCCGAACTCGCCGCCGCCGGACTGACCGACCGCATGCTGGCGATCCCCGGTGAGTCCCGGCGGACGGTGGCCGTGGTCGAGGAGAGCGTCGGGGACACCACCGTGCTGCTCGAACCCGGACCGGTGGTGGGTGTCGAGGAGTGGGAGCGGTTCCTCCATCACCTCGACACGCTGCTGCCGGGCGCCGCCGCGGTGGTCCTCTCCGGCAGCCTGCCGCGCGGCCTCCCCCGGGACGCCTACGCCCAGTTGCTCCGGCACGCACACGCACACGGCGTCCCGGCCGTACTCGACGCCGACGGGGCGGCCCTGCGCGCGGCGCTTCCGGCAGGACCGGCCCTCATCAAGCCGAACGCCGACGAACTGACCGCTGCCACCGGCCTCGCCGACCCGTTCGCCGCCGCCCGCGCCCTGCACGCCGCCGGAGCGGGCGCGGTGGTCGCCTCGCTCGGCGCCGACGGCGTCATCGCCGTCACGCCGCACGGGAGTTGGCACGCCCGCGGACCCGAGCGGCTGGCCGGCAACCCCACCGGCGCCGGCGACGCCGCGGTCGCCGCGCTCACCCTCGGCCTGGTCACCCGCACCCCCTGGCCCGACCGGCTGGCCGAGGCCGTGGCACTCTCCGCGGCCGCCGTCGCCGCACCGCTCGCGGGCGACTTCGACCCGGCCGTCCACCGGGCCCTGCGCCCCCGCGTGGACGTCCGGCATCTCGCACCCTTCGCAGCAGAGGAGCCCGACCCGTGCCCCTGACCGGAACCGGCGCGATCGCCGCCGCACCCACCGTCGGACCCGTTGCCGGTGCCGTGCGCGGCGTCGGCGCGTTCAACGTCATCCACCTGGAACACGCCCAGGCCGTCGTCGCCGGCGCCGAAGCCGCCGGCGCCCCGGTCATCCTGCAGATCAGCGAGAACGCCGTCCGCTACCACGGCGCCCTCGCCCCGATCGCCGCCGCCACCCTGGTCGTCGCCCGTGCCGCGAAGGTACCGGTCGCGGTGCACCTCGACCACGCCACCTCCATCGAACTCGTCCACGAAGCAGTGCAGTTGGGCCTCACCTCGGTCATGTACGACGCCTCTGCGCTCCCCTACGAGGAGAATGTGCGCACCACCGCCGAGGTGGTCCGGCACTGTCACGCCGCCGGCGTCTGGGTCGAGGCCGAACTCGGCGAGGTCGGCGGCAAGGACGGCGTCCACGCCCCCGGAGTGCGCACCGACCCCGCCGAGGCCGCCGCATTCGTCGCCGCCACCGGCGTGGACGCGCTCGCGGTGGCCGTCGGCACCTCCCACGCCATGCTCACCCGCGACGCGGTCCTCGACTTCGCACTCATCGCACGGCTGCACGAGGCCGTGCCGGTCCCGCTCGTGCTGCACGGCTCCTCCGGCGTGGCGGACCAGGACCTCACCGCCGCCGTGGACGCCGGCATGACCAAGGTCAACATAGCCACCCACCTCAACCGGGTGTTCACCACCGCCGTCCGCCGGGCCCTGGCCGACGACACCCGGCTGGTCGACACCCGCCGCTACCTCGGGCCCGCCCGCGCCGCCGTCGCCACCGAGGTCGCCCGCCTGCTCGGCGTGCTGAAGGCGGCGCCCGTCGGCTCCGAGCGCGGGCTTCACGCGCCGGCGAACTGAGACGTCGACATCGCCGGGTTCGACCCGCGCGGCTCACCGACGCCGGCCGACGGGCCCCGTCCCCGTCCCCGTTCTTCCGGACCCACGTGAACCCACGGCCGGTTCGAGCCGGAGCCGGATTCCCGCCTCGACCTCGCCGTCGTGGCGCACTCCTGGAGGGCCTGACCGGAGTCGTCGGTCAGAGCGGCCGCGGTCAGGGTGAGGTGCCGGACCAGGATCTCGGCGGCGGTGTCGGCGTCGCGGGCCAGCGCGGCCTCCTCCAGCCTGCGGTGTTCCTCGGCGCCGTCCCGGTCGGGGTTGCGGTGCGCCGACCAGCGGCGGGCCAGCTCACTCGCGGTCCACAACCGGTCGAAGGTCTCCAGCAGTGCGTGGTTTCCGCACCCCTCCAGCAACGTGCGGTGGAAGGCCCGGTGAGCCTCGGCCCACGCGCCGGTGTAGTACTCGCCCTCCTCCGGCTCGTACGCCGGGGTGCGCGCCAGTCGGTGGTGGGAGGCCCGCACGCGGGCTTCCCAGTCGACGTCGCCGCGCTCGATGGACATGCGCAGGACGACCGGTTCGACGGTCCGGCGGGCTTCCGCGATCTCCTGCCAGCGGCGGTCGGAGAAGGACGGGACGGCGAAGCCGCGGTTGGGCAGCCGGTCGGCGAGCCCCTCACCGACCACCCGCACGAGCGCCTCGCGCACCACGGCCAGGCTCACGCCCTGCTCCCTGGCGAGGTCCTGCGGCTTGAGGGGGCACCAGGGGCGTGGTCCCCGCGCATGATCGCGTCCCGCAGGTGCGCGTAGACCTGCTCGGAGAGCATCTGCTTCCCCGGCGGGGTCGAGGACTGCGCCGTCTGAGTCATGAGCTCATCCTAGATGATCCCCTGGATAATCGATTATCCGTGTTATCGTCGATTCAGTAGCCGGTAGAGACGTCCGCCACCGTCACTTCGTCGTGGTGCATGCCCTCGACACCCCTCGGACGCGCGGTGCCCGTCGCCACTGCCGAAACCCCCGCACGACAGCGCCACCCGACTCCCGGAGACACCACCGCCATGCACCTCGACCCCCTTCCCGCCTCCGCCCGTACCGGCGACGGCCCGATGGACCTGAACGCCGTCCGCACCGTCAGCCACGCCGTCAGCGCCGCCCACCTGTTCATCTACCTCGCCCCCGAGACCGCCGAGCAGGCGGCCGAGCTCGGCGTCACCGACCGCGGGCCGGCCTACCTGGCCTTCCGGTCGGCCGCGATGGGCGCCGTTCCGTGGCAGGTCACGCTCGCGGCCTTCTACAACTTCAGCCCGCAGGCAGTACGGGCCATGGCGGGCGTGTGGGACACCGCACCGCCCGAGCGGTGGCAGGCCGCCCGGTTCCTGGCCGCCGGACGGGCGATGCGGCGCGTCGGCGTACGTCTCACGGACGACCACCGTGTCGAGGCCCGCTCGCTGATCGACCCGGTCGTCGCCGGTGCCGACTACGCCGGAAAGGTGCTGGCCGCCGCGAACGCCTCGGTCGGGCTTCCCCCCGATCCGCTCGTCGCGCTCTGGCAGCAGATCACGGTGGCGCGCGAGTGGCGCGGCGACGCCCATCTCGTCGTACTCGCCGACAACGGCCTCGGGCCGTGCGACTGCCTCGTTCTGCACACCGCGACCGGCCCCCTCCCGATGGCTCTCGCACGAGCGACCCGTCAGTGGGACGACGAGGAGTGGAACGCGGCGACGGCACGCCTCGTCGCACGCGGCTGGCTCGACTCCGACGCCGTGGTCACCGACGCCGGCAGGGCGGCACGCGAGCGCATCGACGTGGAAACGGACGAGCACTGCGCCGCGTTGTGGGCACCGATCGGCAACGCGGGCGCCCGCCGCTTCGCCGCGCTCATCGCGCCGATCACCGACGCGTTCACCGCAGCGGGAACGTTCCAGTCCGTTCGCGGACGGTCCGATCCCGCTTGAACGGTCCTTTGCGCGAGCACGGCCGGTCATGAGCCGCGAAGCCCCGGGCCCACGACCGGGCACCAGGACGCATCCCGACCGGATACCGGATACCGGCTACCGGCTCCGCTACGTCCGCGGCCCCGAGGGCATCGTCGTCGGACTCGCCGAGGAACTCGGCTGACGGCCCTCCCAGCGCGGCGGACGCGGCCGGGGCCGCGACCGGGAGCGCCCCGGCTCAGCCCTGGCCCGGCTCGCGCCCGGCAGGCAAGGGCTCCTGCTCCTCGGCGGACGGCTCGGCCTGCACGCCCGGACGCAGGCCGACGATCGCCACCACCGCGGCCGCGGCCATGATCGCCGCCATCCAGTAGAAGACCGTCTGGGTGGCGTGGGCGAAGTCGGCCCGGAAGAACGGCGGGATGCTCGCGGTGCCCCCGCTCCCGCCGCTCTGCGCCTGGACCTGGGAGAGGTGTGCGGCCGTGGCGGCCGCCTGATCCGGCGGCAGCCCCTGGGCGACCAGCGAGTCGGTCAGCCGGGAGCGCAGGTCGGTCACCAGGACGGTGCCCAGCACCGCCAGTCCCAGGCTCGCGGCGTAGTTGCGGACCGTCTGGGTGATGCCGGTCGCCTCGCCGTAGGACAGCCGCGAGGCGCGGTTGACCGCGTCCGTGCTGGCGGGGGAGAGCATGAAGCCCATGCCCGCGCCGGCCAGCACGATGTCCCACTGCTGGTCGCCGAAGCTCAGCGTGGTCACGTCGCCCGCCCACAGGTAGAACCCGAACGCGGCCAGGACGCACCCGAGCACCACCGGCCGCTTCGCGCCGCCCCGGTCGAGCATCCGGCCGCCGATCTGCGAGGCGATCACGAACCCGATGAAGAAGTAGAGCAGGAAGATGCCGGCGGTCGAGGAGGAGTCGCCCAGCGCGATCTGCGCGTACTCGCTGGAGAAGAAGAACACCGGGACGAAGACCAGCATCGAGATGCCGAGCACCAGGTTCTGCACGGAGAACGCCCGGATGCGGAAGATGTCCACCTGGATCAGCGGCGAGGCGGTGCGCTTCTCGACGAACACGAAGACGACCAGCAGCAGAACGCCGGCCGCGATGCAGAGCCCGATCGCCGGGTTCGACCAGCCCCAGACCTGCGACTGCTGGAACCCGAAGACGCTCAGCGCGACACCGCCGGCGATCAGCGCCAGGCCGCGGTAGTCCATGGGCGCCGGCCGGCTCTGCGTCACCGGTTTCGAGATCGCGATCAGCACCAGCGCGATCGCGGCCACCGGGAGGTTCACCCAGAAGATGGCCCGCCAGGTCCATTCGGTCAGGTAGCCGCCGAGGACCGGCCCGATCGCGGTCAGACCGCCCGCGATGCCGAAGAACAGGGCCAGCGCCCGCCCCCGCTCGCGCAGCACGAAGTTCTGCACCACGATCGCCAGCGCCGCCGGGAACATGAGGGCGCCGCCGAAGCCCTGGACCGCGCGGAAGGCGATCAGCCACGCCTCGGCCAGGCTCCCGGTGGGGGTGAGACCGCAACAGGCCGACGCGCCCGCGAAGACCAGCACCCCGACCACCACCATCCGGCGGTGGCCGACCGTGTCAGCGAGCCGACCGCCGAAGGCGAAGAACGCCGCCAGGGTCAGCAGGTAGGCGTTGACCGCCCACTGCACCCCCGTGCTGGTCAGTTTCAGCTCGTGCTGGATGTTCGGTACGGCGATCGACACGATCGTCTGGTCGATGAAGGTCATCGCGACGGCGAAGATCATCGCCGACAGCACCAGGTAGCGCGAGGACCCGCCGACGGGCGCACTGCTCACGGTTCGCCATCCCTCCGGGGTGCGTCCGCGCATCGACTGCCGGCGGATCACCTGTGGACCGGCCCCGCTCCTGGGGAAACGGGGCCGGTTCCTGCCGTTCGTGCGGCGGCTCCCATGCTAGCGACGGGCCCGGGACGACGCCTGACGGAGCAGCGCGGACGGGTTGCCCCGCTGCCCGGGCTCCGCGGGCGGGGGGTGCCGGGGCTCCGCGGGCGGGGGCCGCGGGCGGGGGCCGTGGGCGGGCCGGGTCACACGGTGTCACGACCCGTTGCGCCCTCGACCGGTGTTTCGCCACCCCGGTGGTCCGGCGGGCGGGCTAGTCTCGGCCCGTGGGGCAGCCTGAGCAGCGCGCCGAGGGCGCGGGACCGTTCACCACCCGGCTCACCTGGCGGCCGCCAGGCGGCGGCACCGCCGTCTGGGAGTCACGACTCGCCCGGCGGCGCGGACTCATCGCCGTCCACCCGCCCGGTGCCCCGGCACGCCGGCACGCCAGCGCCGACGCCGTTGCGATCACCCGGCTGCGCAGGCTCAACGCCATCGCCGCCACCGCCTTCGTCATCGGCGGAGCGCTGTTCGCGGCCGGCGCCGCCGTCGCCCAGTTCGGCGGGGGCGACGCCACCACCTGCGCGTCGATCTACTTCGCCGGCGGCCTCTTCTTCAACACCGGCGGGTACGTCTCCCTGCTCCAGGTCGTCAACGCCCCCCGGCACGTCCCGGGCGGCGAAGGCCGACTGGTCACCCGCCGCTGGCGCTGGTGGAGCTACGAGCCGATGCGGGTGGACTGGCTCAGCGCGTCCGCCCTGTTCGCCGGGACCCTCGTGTTCGGCGTCAACCTGCTGGACTCCTTCCTCCAGGGGCTGAACGTCCAGCAGGTCAACCGGCTGATCTGGACTCCCGACGTCATCGGCTGCGTGCTCTTCCTGATCTCCGGTCACCTGGCCTTCGTCGAGATCTGTCACACCCGCCTGCCCTGCGTCCGCCGCCGCAGCCTCGGCTGGTGGATCACCGCCGTCAACCAGCTCGGATCCGTCCTCTTCATGGTGTCGGCACTCGCCGCCTACACCCGCCCCGCGACCGGCAGTCTGGTCAACGCGGACATCGCCGACTGGGGCACCCTCACGGGCGCCCTCTGCTTCTCCGTCGGCGGCGTGCTCCAGCACTTCGAACGTCCCTGACCCGCGCAGCCGGCCCGGCGCTCCACAGTCGGACGGGGTCCGGCACCTCCCCAGGTGCCGGACCCCGTTCGCGTTCCGTCCGAGCCCGTCGAGTTGCCGGACGCCGGCCGGCTCCGCCCTGCCGTGGACCGCCGTACGGTCCGTGCGGTCCAGGGAGTTCGGCGCGGCCGTCCGGCGGGCTCAGCCGTCCTGGAGGATCAGGGCCGCACTGCGGATGGCGGGGAGCCTGGCGTAGAGGGCTCCACCGGGACACTCGGTGGCGAAGCCGTCGCGGTGGCCGGAGATGGTGTCGAAGTCCACGACGGTGCCCTTGGGATACCGGCTGCCGTCGGAGGAGGAGGTCAACCGGGTGGTGCCCCCGGCCATCTGGCCGGTGAGGCCGAGCTTCCAGGCCGCGATCTTCGCGAGGCCGTCCTGCAGCGCCTGCGGTGGGACGTCCGAGGTGTAGGTGCCGATCGCGGCGACACCGGCCGAGTTGCTGTTGAAGCCGAGGGTGTGGGCACCGAGGACGGGCTGGTCGACGCCGCCGGCGCGGCCCTCGTAGACGGTGCCGCAGCGGTCGACCAGGAAGTTGTAGCCGATGTCCCGCCAGCCGTTGCTCTGGACGTGGTACTGGTAGATCGCCCTGATGATCCGGGGGGCGTCGCTGCAGGCGTAGTCGGTGGCACTCGCCGTGTGGTGGACGAAGACCGCCCGGACCGGGCCGGTGTACCCGAATCCCGCCTCGCGGATGGACTCGTCGGCGCCCCAGCCGGCGCGGGTGACGATCTCGGGGCGCCCAGCGGTGTCGGTGGGTCCGGCCGGGCGTTCGGGCAGGGTCCGCCGGTCCGCGGTGGCGGCTCCCTGCCCGGGGTCGACGAGTTCGACCCGCAGGCCGTGCGGCAGTCCGGCAGGACCGGGACGCACGTCCACGGCAACGCCGTCGCTGCGCCCGGCCCACAGCGGGGCTGTGGCGCCGTGGGGCACGGTGTCGGGGGCGTCCGCGGCATCGGCCTCCAGTGGACGCCAGTCGCTCCAGCGGCCGGTGGTGGAGTCGCGGGTGCGGACCCGTACGGACCCCTGGGCGAGGGCGTCGGGGGCACCGTCCCAGACGACACCGAGGAGTTCGAACGGACGGGTTTCCCGAGGCGCGAGGGCACCCCCGGCGCCGAAGGCCAGTGAGGTGACCGAGCCGCCGCCGACGGAGGTGCGCAGCGTGGCCGTGGGGCTGCTCGAACCGTCCACGGCGACGGCCGCGGGCTGGAGGAGCAGGGCAGTGGTGCAGCCGGCAAGGACAGCTGCCGGGATCGAAATGCTCATGGAAGGGATGGTCACCACGGTTCACCGCCCCCGCACGCCACCGCCGGTAGCGCACCGTCACGAAACGCCTCGGGGATGCGTCGGCGGGGAGTGGGATTTCCCTGGCCGGATGCACCCGGTCAGGCGGCGGTGGGTGGAGCGGACCGGCACGGATGCCGTCCGCCGTACGGGTGGTCGGGCAGCGGCCGGTACGGGTGTCGCGGGGCTGGTCCCAGGGCTGACGCGGGTACGGGAGCGAGGTGCCGGGCCGGGCGGGGAGCGTACGTCCGTTTGCCGTATCTCGTTGGGCCGCTGCGGTGACTCGGCAGCGACGCGCGTCTTTGCCGGATGGCGCGGAACTGTATACGGAAGATCCGTTTTACGGATCATCCGGGAGCATCATGCGTACTCGAATCACCGCCCTGGTCCTGTCCGGGCTGACCTCGGCCGCCCTCGTCTGGGGCACGGGCGGCCAGGCCTACGCCTCGCCCGTCGCCGACACCGGCACGGCGACGGCTCAGGGCCAATGGGTCGACAGCCTTCTGCGTATGGCCGAGCAGGGAGGCACGTCGGCCCGTGACACCTGGACCCTCACCGGCCGCAGCGACTTCCCTTCCACGTCGGCCCTCCGCCTGACCGACGACAACCCCGACACCGCGCCGACGGCGACCGGTGACGGGGAAGCCGACGGGGCACAGATCGATGCCGTACAGCCCGACGAGGGCGAGCGGCTCGTGGGGCAGGCGCCGTCCACGCCGTCCACACCGACCACGCTGCCCGCGCAGGCGGGAGCGGGAACGGCCGGCACCGAGCACTCCGCCGGGCCCGGCCACGAGGGCCACGGGCACGTCAACGGCCCCGTCCCCGGCGAGTGCCACTGCCTGCCCGGCGCCCCCGCCGGGCACGGCGAGCACGGCGAGCACGGCGAGCACGGCGAGCACGGCGAGCACGGCGAGCACGGGGAGCACGGCGAGCACGGCGAGCACGGCACATCAGA
>NZ_JBHWCL010000235.1:0-10040 GCF_042735125.1 Kitasatospora sp. NPDC059599
GTGAGCTGCTTGTCCTTGAGGCCGACGAGTTCGGTGTCGCCGATGGTGGAGGAGCCGGAGGTGACGGTGTCGAGGCCGGCCATGCAGTGCATCAGCGTGGACTTGCCGGAGCCGGAGGGGCCCATGATGGCGGTGAACTCGCCCCGGGGGAACTCGACGCTGACGTTGTCGAGGGCGACGACGCGGGTCTCCCCCTCCCCGTAGACCTTGTTCAGGCCGGTGGCGCGGGCGGCCGCCACACCGGGGCGGACGGCGGTTGCGGTCGACGTGGTCACGGGGGGCTCCTTGTGCTCGTGGACTTGTACCTCCATGCTCCGCGACGTGATCATGGTCTGGCGTCGCTCCGCCGGACGGTTGGCCCGACCACCGCTGGGCGTACGGGAGGGCGGGACCGTCCTCCTGCGGTATGACGGAAACCCTGAGGGAGGGGCGGTGGCCTGGGGGTGGCCGGAAGCACTATCCTTCGTGGCCGAATCCCGAACAGTTCGTCAGATGGCAAGGAAACATGACAACTTCCGGGGCTGGGAACATGCGAAAGAGCGAGCCGGGAGACTAGGCTCAGGGTGGTTTCGCAGGACGCCCGGATGGTGGAACGCAGACACGGGCAGCTTAAAACTGCTTGGCCGCGAGGCCGTGCCGGTTCGAGTCCGGCTCCGGGCACCGGTCGACCGGCGGGGGCGCCGACGGCTCCCCCGCCGGGCGTCGTTCACCGGATCCTCCTCGCGGCGTATCCCGGAATTTTTGCCAGGCCATTACCCTTGTGCGTGGGCGGCGCAGTGCCGCCACGGAGGGAATGAGCAATGAGAAGCAGCAACCCGGTCTTCTCGCGGGAGGGGTCCTTCACCCGCGACTCCGGCTACGCGGGGTTCGGCAACACCGCGCAGGCCGGGAACCCGTACGGCGGGAACCCCTACGCCGGGACGCAGTACGCCCAGCAGCCGCAGGGTCAGGCGCCGCTGACCGACGAGCAGCTCTACCAGATGTACAACGGCCCGTCGGCCGGTCCGACGGCCACCGGGCGGATGACGCTCGACGACGTGGTCGCCCGTACCGCCATGACGCTGCTGACGCTGGTCGGCGCGGGCGCGGTGGCCTGGTTCGCGCTGCCGTTCGAGAACTACGGCTTCGCGATCGCCGCCAGCCTGGTGGCGATGGTCGTCGGCCTGGTGGCCTCCTTCAAGCGCAGCGTCAGCCCGCCGCTGATCCTGACCTACGCGGGCCTCCAGGGCTTCGCGATGGGCGCCTGGTCGCACGCGCTGAACACCATCCTGAACGGCATCGTGATCCAGGCGGTGCTGGGCACGGCGGCGGTCTTCGCGGCGATGCTGTTCGCCTACAAGAGCGGCAGGATCCGGGTCACCGCGCGCTACGCCCGGATCGGCATCGCGGTCGCCATGGGCTTCGTGCTGCTGATGCTGGTCAACATGGTCGCGTCGCTGGCCGGCGCCGACATGGGCCTGCGCTCGGGGCCGCTGGGCATCGTGGTCGGCCTGGTCGGCATCGGCCTGGGCGCCTTCTTCCTGTCGCTGGACTTCGCGGAGATCGAGACGGCCATCGCCCAGGGGGCCCCGCAGCAGGAGTCCTGGCGGGCCGCCTTCGGGCTGACCCTCTCGCTGGTCTGGATCTACATGGAGATGCTGCGGCTGATCGCGATCCTGCGCGGCGACGACTGACCCGGTCTCCCGTGGTGAAGCACTGCCGCCGGGCCCCGGAGCCACCCGCTCCGGGGCCCGGCGGCTTTTCGCCTAGGCTCGCTGCCATGCATGACGTACACCCCCTGGACGTGCACCCCCTGGACGTACAGCCCCTGGTCGATGCCGTCGACTCACTGGCGGATCGTTTCCGCTCGCTGCCGCAGAGCAAGCTGCTGGGCGCCGTACCCGGACACCCCTCGCGGGCGGCCGCCGCGCTGGAGCTGGCCCGGCGGCTGGCCGCGCTGGCGCTGACGGCGGAGGGCGGGGCGGAGCGGGACTTCCCGGACGCCGGGGCGTTCGCGGCGGGGGACCAACTGGCCGTCGCCGGGCACGATCTGGCGGCCGCGCTCGCGGCGCTGCCGGAGGGCGCCGAGGTGGCCCTGCCGGGCGGGCCCGCCGTGGTGGGCGAGGTGCTGGCCGGGGCGGTCGCGGCGGTGCGCGGGACGGCGGCGCTCTGCGCCTGAGGCGCCCGGAGCCGGACGCACCGAAGGCCGGCCGGATCGGTAACCCCGTGATCCGGTCGGCCTTCGGCGGGAGGTGCGGGAGGGGTGCCGGGGAGTACCGGCGGGCTCCGGTGACCCGGCGTCAGATGCTGGCGACCACCCGGTCGGCGAGCACGTAGACGGCCTCCTCGTCGGTGGAGAAGGTCAGCGAGTACGAGCCGGAGAAGCGCGAGCCGCCGAGCAGTCGCACGTGCTCGCCGGCACGGACCGCGTCGATCAGCCGGTAGGCGGCTTCCCGGTCGCCCGGGGCCACGCACAGGGTGGTGCCGTCGGCGAAGCCGTACACGTCCAGGGTGCCCAGCGGGCCCGGGCGGACGTCGGTCAGCGCGACGCCCTCCTCGGCGAGGGCGGCCAGCCGGTTGTCGGTCCACTCGCGGGACGGGGCCTGGCTCGGCACGAAGTCGGGGTGCGAGGGGTGGCGGCGCGGGTCGGGCGCGGCGACCGGGGCCTCCTCGACGAGCGGGTCGGTGTCCAGCAGCCCGGCCTCCAGACCGGTGGCCAGCAGGTCGGCCTCGCGGCGGGCGCGGGCGTCCTTCGAGGTCTCGCCCGCCGGGTGGCCGGGGCGCAGCGGCGCGCCGCCCTCGGTGCCGGTCTCGGCCGGACCGGTGCCGCCCTCGTTGATCAGGTCCTCCAGTGCGGAGCGCAGCGCCTCGCCGAACTCCGGGTCCATCGTCCCGGCGTTGTCGGCGGCGTCCTGAGGGCCGGTGGGGCGGGGGAAGAAGAGCGGCCACTCGTCGGTGCCGGAGAAGACACCGGTGAACGGGGAGTCGAACAGCGGCGCGTCCTCGGCCGCGCGGGCCTCCTGCTCGGCCCAGAACGCCCGGGCCTCGGTGATCTCCCGCTCGCGGTCGGCGGCGAGCGCCTCGGCGACGGCCCGGCGTATCGCGGCCTCGTCCACCGGCGCGGGCACGGCCGGGGCCGCGGCCTGGGCGTCCAGTCGGCGGGAGATTGCCCGGAGACGGAGCAGCACGGCGGTCGACACGGTGATCAGGATCAGCAGCAGGATGGTGTAGACGGCGCTCACGGAACGTACTCCTAGCGAGGAGCGGAACGGGGTTACGTCTCCACACTGCCGCATCCGGGGCTGTTACCGCAGTGGCGAATGTCTAATTTGTCCCGGACTTTCGCTCTTGTCCCCAAATTGTTAGGTAACACCGTTCTACGCAGTGGAGTTGATCCGCTCCGCAGTGTCGATTTCCGGGCTGGAAACGAACGAAAAGAGGGCCGGATCGACCTCGCGGTGTGATCCGGCCCTCAATTACGCTCCGTCACTCCAAATGGGTGGTCCAGACCCTTCGGAGGTTGCGGGGAGGGTCAGCTGAGGCGCTCGATGACCATCGCCATGCCCTGGCCGCCGCCGACGCACATGGTCTCCAGGCCGAACTGCTTGTCGTGCCACTGCAGGGAGTTGATCAGCGTGGTGGTGATCCGGGCACCGGTCATGCCGAAGGGGTGGCCGACCGCGATGGCGCCGCCGTTGACGTTCAGCTTGTCCAGGTCGACGCCCAGGTCGCGGTAGGACGGGATCACCTGGGCGGCGAAGGCCTCGTTGATCTCGACCAGGTCGATGTCGTCGATGGTCAGGCCGGCCCGCTTGAGCGCCTGCTTGGAGGCCTCGACCGGGCCGTAGCCCATGATCTCGGGGGAGAGCGCGCTGACGCCGGTGGAGACCACCCGGGCGAGCGGGGTGATGCCGAGCTCGCGGGCCTTGGTGTCGGACATGACGACCAGCGCGGCCGCACCGTCGTTCAGCGGGCAGCAGTTACCGGCGGTCACGGTGCCGTCCGGGCGGAACACCGGCTTCAGGCCCGAGACGCCCTCCAGGTTGACGCCGGCGCGCGGGCCGTCGTCCGTGCTGACCACGGTGCCGTCCGGGAGCGTCACCGGGGTGATCTCGCGCTCCCAGAAGCCGGCCTTGATGGCGGCCTCGGCGAGGTTCTGCGAGCGGACGCCGAACTCGTCCTGCTCGGCGCGGGTGATGCCCTTGAGCGCGGCCAGGTTCTCGGCGGTCTGACCCATCGCGATGTAGGCGTCCGGCACCAGGCCGTCCTCGCGCGGGTCGTGCCACTCGCCGCCACCCTCTTCACCGCGCTTGGCGGTGCGGGCCTGGGCCGCGCCGAAGAGCGGGTTCATGGTGCCCGGCATGCCGTCCGAGGTGCCGTGGATGCTGCGCGAGACGGTCTCCACGCCGGCCGAGATGAAGACGTCGCCCTCGCCCGCCTTGATCGCGTGCAGCGCCATCCGCGTGGTCTGCAGCGAGGAGGAGCAGTAGCGGGTGATGGTGGCGCCGGGCAGGTGGTCCATGCCCATCTGGACGGCCACGATGCGGGCCAGGTTGTGGCCCTGCTCGCCGCCGGGCAGGCCGCAGCCGAGCATCAGGTCCTCGATCTCGCGCGGGTCGAGCTGCGGGACCTTGGCCAGCGCGGCCTGGATGACGTGGGCGGTCAGGTCGTCCGGGCGGACGTCCTTCAGCGAGCCCTTGAAGGCCCGGCCGATCGGCGAACGGGCGGCGCTGACGATGACGGCTTCGGGCATGACGGGCTCCTCGCTGGGTGACGGCGGACCTGACGTCCGGGAGGAAAGCTACCGCTTGGTAGGTCAAGCGTCATCCGCCCCAGCGTGTGAGCTGGCCGACGTATTCCCGGGGCCCGCGGGGGTGTCCGTGCCCTGGTCCGCGCCCTGGTCCGGGCTCTGGTCCGGGCTCTGGTCCGAGCCGTGCGCCGGGCCGTGCGCCGGGCCCGGGTGCGCGGCCTGCCCCGGGCCGTGCGCCGTGTCCCGGTCCGGGCCGTGGTCCGGGTGGGACACCACGGCCACGACCGAGCCGGGCAGGCCGATCCGCAGCCGCCGACGCAGCAGCGCCCACCGTCGGCCCGCGCCCTCCGCCTCCACGGCCGCCACCTCGGTGCCCGCCCGGTCGGCCGCCGCCGCGGCGGCCACCGCGACCGGCAGCACCGTCCCGCCCGGAACCGGCACGGTCGGCCGCTCCTCCTCCGGCCAGAGGCCGAGCGCGGCGCAGACCGAGGGCAGCACGGCCATCGCCGCGGTCGCGTAGCCCTGGGCCGAGGGGTGGTAGCGGTCGGCGGCGAACATCTCCGGGCGGGCGGCGAACTCCGGGCCCAGCAGCGAGCCCAGCGAGACCGTCCGGCCCCCCGCCTCCACCACCGCGATGGTCTGCGCGGCGGCCAGCTGCCGGCTCAGCCGACGGGCCACCCAGCGCAGCGGCGGGCGCACCGGCTTGATCGTGCCGAGGTCCGGGCAGGTCCCGACGACCACCTCGCAGCCGTTGGCGCGCAGCGCGGCGACGGCCTCGCCGAGCTGGCGGACGGCCAGCTGGGCCGGGCTGTGCCGGGTCACGTCGTTGGCACCGATCATGATCACCGCGACGTCGGGGCGGTGCCGCAGCGCCTGCTCCAGCTGGCCGGAGAGGTCGGCGGAGCGCCCGCCGGAGCGGGCCGCGTTGACCAGCCGGACCGGGCGCTCGGCGACCGAGGCCAGGCCTGAGGCGAGCAGGGCGCCGGGGGTCTCCCGGCCCCGCGCCACGCCGAGGCCGGCTCCGGTGGAGTCGCCGAGGACGGCCAGCACCAGCGGCGGCTGAGGGGTGGTGGCGCCGTCGGCGAAGGCCTCGCCGTAGACGCCGTCGGCCTTGGGCGGGTGGGTCTCCAGGACGCCGATGGCCTGGATCGCGAGCTTGCTCTCGGTCAGCAGCAGGCCCACCAGACCCACGCCGAGCAGTCCGAGTCCGCCGCCGCCGTACGCCGCCGCGGTGGCGATCCGCCGGGCCACCCGGGCCCGCGAGTCGTGTGCGCCTGGCATCCGGCACCCCCTTCGCGTCCTCGTGCCGCCCCCGGCGGGGCCGTACACCCCTCCTACCCGCGCGGGGGGCGGGAGTACCGGTGCCGGTGGGCCATTGGTGGGGAGGCGGGGCGCCGCGCGGAGGGCCGGCCGGGCGGGCCGCGGGGGAGGAGGGGCCGCCGGGCCGGAGGAGTGCCGGGGCGGCTCCTTGGAGGAGGTGGACAAGAGGGGGCGCTGGGGTGCGTGCCACGGCCTAGGCTTTGCAGTACCGAAAGCACAAGCACTCGCATGCCCACAGACCGGGAGGACCCCCGTGCGGTACCACAACTCGATCATCGACCTGGTCGGCAACACGCCGCTGGTCAAGCTGAACAAGGTCACCGAGGGCATCAGCGCGACGGTGCTGGCGAAGGTCGAGTACTTCAACCCCGGTGGCTCGGTCAAGGACCGCATCGCGATGCGCATGATCGAGGCCGCCGAGGCCTCGGGCGCCCTCAAGCCGGGCGGCACCATCGTCGAGCCGACCTCGGGCAACACCGGTGTCGGTCTGGCGATCGTGGCCCAGCAGAAGGGCTACAAGTGCATCTTCGTCTGTCCCGACAAGGTCTCGACCGACAAGATCAACACGCTGCGCGCGTACGGCGCCGAGGTGGTCGTCTGCCCGACCGCCGTCGCCCCGGAGCACCCGGACTCCTACTACAACGTCTCCGACCGCCTGGTCCGGGAGACCCCGAACGCCTGGAAGCCGGACCAGTACTCGAACCCGGACAACCCGGCCTCGCACTACCACTCCACCGGCCCGGAGCTGTGGGAGCAGACCGACGGGAAGATCACCCACTTCGTGGCGGGCGTCGGCACCGGCGGCACCATCTCCGGCACCGGCAACTACCTGAAGGAGGTCTCCGGCGGCAAGGTCAAGGTGATCGGCGCCGACCCTGAGGGCTCGGTCTACTCGGGCGGCACCGGCCGTCCGTACCTGGTCGAGGGCGTCGGTGAGGACTTCTGGCCGACCGCCTACGACCGCGCGGTCGCGGACGGGATCGTCGCCGTCTCCGACAAGGACTCGTTCCAGATGACCCGCCGCCTGGCCAAGGAGGAGGGCCTGCTGGTCGGCGGCTCCTGCGGCATGGCCGTGGTGGCCGCGCTGGAGGTCGCCCGCGGGCTCGGGCCGGACGACGTCGTGGTCGTGCTGCTGCCGGACGGCGGCCGTGGCTACCTGTCGAAGATCTTCAACGACGACTGGATGGCCGACTACGGCTTCCTGCCCTCGTCCACCGACGAGGCGCACATCGGCGAGGTGCTGGCCCGCAAGGAGTCCATCGAGCAGGGCGGCGTCCCGCAGTTCGTCCACATGCACCCCAACGAGACGGTCGCCGAGGCGGTCCGGGTGCTGCGCGAGTACGGCGTCTCGCAGATGCCGGTGGTCTCCCCGGGCGCCGGGCACCCGGACATCATGGCCGGCGAGGTGATCGGCTCGGTGGTGGAGAAGCTGCTGCTGGAGGGCATCTTCGCCAAGGAGATCGAGCTGACCGACACGCTGGACAACGTGATGTCCAAGCCGCTGCCGGTGGTCGGCTCGGGCGAGACCGTCACCAACCTGATGACCGTGCTGGAGAAGGCCGACGCGGCCGTCGTGCTGGTGGAGGGCAAGCCGCAGGGCATCGTCACCCGCCAGGACCTGCTGGGCTACCTGACCGGCCGCGCCGCGCACTGACCCGGGGTCACCGCCGCCCGCCCGCGGACGGATCCGGAGGATTCGTCCACGGGCGAAGTGGTACACCGGCGTCACCTGCCCGCAGCACGTGGTTAACACGGCTCCGGCATCGTTGTGGTCAACGGCACGACGCCGAACGAGGCGACGGCAACCGTCCGGGAGCGGCTCCCCGGCGACCGCGGTCGACTCCGGGCACACCGGGCGGTCCTGACCCGACCGCTGTGTCCTCCCTCGCGGGAGGCGCCGTCGTCCCGCCCCTGCCCGGCTCCGGCCGGTCCACAGGGTGTGGCGGCTCCCGCGGCCGCACCGCGCCGTACGGCGCGTCCCCGCGGCTCCCGGGTGGGGGAGTCCATGCGGGGGAACGGTGGGGCCGGTCCTTCTCCGAGGGACCGGCCCCTTCCGTCCGTTCCGGGCCCGGTCCGCCCGCCGGCGGCTCCCGCGCTGTGCGTCGGCGGCCGTCCGTTCCCGTACGCTCGCACGCATGACCAGCACTGAAACGACCGACCAGGACGCCCCGCGCTACGTCCGGGTCAAGATCGAGCTCATCGCGGAGATCACCGACGAGGGCGCCCTCAAGGCGGCGGCCCTGCAGGCGGTGACCGAGGACGAGTACCTCGACGACGAGGAGCGCGCCCAGTCCGTCGAGGCCATCGAGGTGGACCCGTCGGGCTCGCTCGCGCACTTCATCGACCCCGTCGCGCTGCTCGGCGACGTCCCCGGGGTGGAGCTCGCCTCGGCGACCTGGGAGTCGGCGCAGACCGAGTTCGACCCGGACGACGAGGAGTGGGACGAGTACGCGGTGGACAGCTCCGCCGAGTAACGACGGCACGCCGTCACCGCCCGCGAACGCCCGGTCTGCCACGGCAGGCCGGGCGTTTTGTCCCTGTTCGGAGGCAAGTTGGGTCATCTCATACGATCGCTTACCCTTCGGTGGTGGAACCGTGAACGGGCGGATTGCGTTTCTGTATCCGTAATGCCCGGGATGATCAGCAGGGAGACGCGACGTGACGGCACGGGACGGTCAGGGGCGGGCGGCCGGAGGAAGCTGGAGCCGACGCGGTGTGCTCGCGGGGCTGATCGGGGCTCCCGTGCTCCTGCTGGCGGCCTGCAACGACAACAGCGGCGGCAGCAGCGGCAGCGGTAGCGGCTCCGGCGGTGGCGCGGGCTCCGGCCAGGGCTCCGGCGGCGGAAGCAGCAGCACCCCGAAGACCTCGACCGCCGTGATCACCGTCACCCCCGCCGACGGCGCCGCCGCCGCCAGCTTCAGCGACCCGGTCAAGATCACCGTCGCCAACGGCACGCTGAGCACCGTCAAGGTCACCGACTCGACCGGCAAGGAGCTGGCCGGCCAGCTCTCCGCCGACAACACCGGCTGGACCTCGGCGGCCGCCCCGGCCAGCGGCACCAAGTACACCGTCGCCGCCGTCGCCGTGGACAAGGACAAGCTGGAGGCGGACGCCAACGCCGTGTTCACCACGGCGACCCCGGCCAACACCTTCGTCGGCTACTTCACCCCCGAGGACGGCTCGACGGTCGGCGTCGGCATGCCCGTCTCGATCAACTTCAGCAAGCCGGTCACCGACCGCAAGGCCGTCCAGCAGGCGATCACCGTGATAGCCGAGCCGGGCGTCGAGATCGTCGGCCACTGGTTCTCCAGCACCCGCCTCGACTTCCGGCCGCAGGAGTACTGGGCCAAGGGCACCAAGGTCACCCTCAAGCTCCGGCTCAAGGACGTCGAGGGCGCCAAGGGCGTGTACGGCACCCAGTCCAAGGACATCGCCTTCACCATCGGCCGCGCCCAGACCAGCGTCGCCGACCTCGGCACCAAGAAGCTCACCGTCACCACCGACGGCCAGGTCAGCGCCGTCTACAAGATCTCCGGTGGTTCGCCCGAGCACACCACCTGGGGCGGCAAGATGGTCATCTCCGAGCAGTACACCCAGACCCGGATGAACTCGCAGACGGTCAACCTGGGCAGCGAGTACGACATCGCCGACGTGCCGCACGCCCAGCGCCTCACCACCTCGGGCACCTTCGTCCACGGCAACTACTGGTCCCCGCCGTCGATCTTCGGCGGCCAGAACACCAGCCACGGCTGCGTCGGCCTGCAGGACACCAAGGGGGCGCAGGACGCCGGCTCGGACGGCTACAAGTTCTACAAGTCCTCGATGGTCGGCGACGTGGTCGAGGTCGTGAACTCCGGCGACAAGACCGTCGCCCCGGACAACGGCCTGAACGGCTGGAACCTGAGCTGGGCCGACTGGAAGGCCGGCAGCGCCGCCTGACCCCCGACGCCCGACCCCCGACACCCGGCTCCCCGGGCGGACCGTTCCCGCG
>NZ_JBHWCL010000236.1:0-9971 GCF_042735125.1 Kitasatospora sp. NPDC059599
GACACGGCGGTGGGGTTCGCACGGGTGGTGGGGGGCCGGGCCCCGTTTCCCCCCCCCCGGCGGGGGGGCCCGCACCCCCTCGGGAGCGCGGGCCCGCCGACGGCGTACCCCGCTCGGCCGAACCGGGGGCGCCGCATCCGCGGCGCACCCGGCACGGCCCAGCCGCACGACGGACGGGACCCAGCGCATGACCACCGAGACCAGGCCTTCCGACCCCGCCGACCCCGCCGCCGCCCGGGCCGCGCTGATCGCCGACCCCGGCCCGGTGGGCCGCCCGCGCCGGGAGGAGCTCGCCCGGCTCACCGACGACTGGCTGTCCGGGCTGCTCGACGCCGCCGGCGCCCCGCCCGGCGTCGCGCTGGTCGCCGTCGGCGGGTACGGGCGCGGCGAGCTGTCCCCGCGCAGCGACCTGGACGTCCTGCTGCTGCACGACGGCCCGATCACCCGCGAACTGCCCGAGCGGATCTGGTACCCGGTCTGGGACGCGGGCGCCAAGCTCGACCACTCGGTGCGCACCGTGGCCGAGGCCAGGAAGGTCGCCGCCGCCGACCTCAAGGCCCAGCTCGGCCTGCTGGACGCCCGCCACCTCGCCGGCGACCCGGCGCTCACCGCGGAGCTGCGCGCCGCGGTGTTCACCGACTGGCGCGCGAGCGCCCCCGCACGCCTGCCCGAGCTGCGCGAGCTGGGCCGCGAGCGGGCCGAACGGCACGGCGAGCTGTCCTTCCTGCTGGAACCCGACCTCAAGGAGGCCCGGGGCGGCCTGCGCGACGTGGTCGCGCTCGACGCCGTCGCCGCCACCTGGCTGGCCGACGCGCCCCGGGACGGCCTGGACGCCGCCGCGCTGCGGCTCTCCGACGTGCGCGACGCGCTGCACCTGGTCACCGGCCGGGCCACCGAGCGGCTCAGCCTCCAGGACCAGGACCAGGTCGCCGAGCGGCTCGGCGTGCTGGACGCCGACACCCTGCTGCGCCAGGTCTACGAGGCCGCCCGGACCATCGCGTACGCGAGCGACGTCACCTGGCGGGCGGTGGACCGGGTACTCGCCGCCCGGACCGGCCGGGGACGCCGGCCGGCGCGCCGAGCCTTCCCGTTCACCGGGCCCTTCACCGCACCGTTCACCGGAGCCGGCCGCGGCACGGGCGCGGTGGCCCGGGGCACGGTCGAGCGCCGCCCGCTCGCCGACGGCGTGGTCGAGCAGGACGGCGAGGCGGTGCTGGCCCAGGGCGCCCGACCGGCCGCCGACCCCGTGCTGCCGCTGCGCGCCGCGGCCGCCGCCGCGCAGAACGGGCTGACCGTCTCGTACGCGACCGTGCGCCGGCTGGCGGCCGAGTGCCGTCCGCTGCCGGTGCCCTGGCCGGACGAGGCGCGCGAGCAGCTGGTCACCCTGATGGGCGCGGGGGAGGCGGCCGTCCCGGTGTGGGAGGCGCTGGAGGCGGAGGGGCTGGTCACCCGGCTGCTGCCGGACTGGGAGCGGGTGCGCTGCCGTCCGCAGCGCAACGCCGTGCACCGCTGGACGGTCGACCGGCACCTGGTCGAGACGGCGGTGCGGGCCGCCGCGATGACCCGCCGGGTGGCCCGGCCGGACCTGCTGCTGGTCGCCGCGCTGCTGCACGACATCGGCAAGGGCTGGCCCGGGGACCACAGCGAGGCCGGCGAGGTGATCGTCCGCGACCTCGCCCCCCGGATGGGCTTCGGCCCCGAGGACACCGAGACCCTGGCGGTACTGGTCCGCCACCACCTGACCCTGGTCGACACCGCGACCCGGCGCGACCCGGACGACCCGGCCACCGTCGAGGCGATCACCAAGGCGGTCACCACCCTGCCGGAACTGGAGCTGCTGCACGCGCTCACCGAAGCGGACGCACTGGCCACCGGCCCGGCCGCGTGGAGCGGCTGGCGGGCCTCACTGGTGGACGGGCTGGTGGCCCGGGCGGCCGACCGGCTGGCCGGGGCGGCCACGGCGCCCGTGGAGGCGGCGCCGACCGCCGAGCAGGAGCGCCTCGCCGTCGAGGCCGCCCGCACCGGTGAGCCGGCGCTCTCGCTGCGCGCCCAGGCCGCCGGGACGGACCCGGGCACCGAACCGATGGGCGTCGAGCTGACCCTGGCCGTCCCGGACCGCCCGGGGCTGCTCGGCACCGCCGCCGGGGTGCTCGCCCTGCACCGGCTTGCCGTCCGCTCGGCCGGGCTGCGCGAGCTGGACCCGGTCGGTGCCGGTCCGGTCCTGCTGCTGTCCTGGCGGGTGGCCGCCGAGTTCGGCGAGCTGCCGGAGGCGGCCCGGCTGCGGGCCGACCTGCGCCGGGCGCTGGACGGCTCGCTGGACGTCGAGCGGCGCCTCGCCGAACGGGACGCCGCCGCCCCGCGCCGCAAGGGCATCCCGACCCCGCCGCCGGTGGTCGCGGTGGCGCCGGCGGTGGCCTCGGCGACCGCGACCGTGCTGGAGGTCCGCGCGCACGACGCCCCCGGCCTGCTGCACCGGATCGGCCGGGCGCTGGACGGGGCGGGCGTGCGGGTGCGCACCGCGCACGTCTCCACCCTGGGCGCGGAGGCCGTCGACTCCTTCTACCTGACCGACGCGCACGGCCGTCCGCTGGACGCCGGGCGGGCCGGGGAGGTGGCGGCCGCGGTCCGGGCGGCGCTGGGCTGAACGGCCCCGGGAGCCGGGCCGGGAAGGCCGCGACCAGGGGCGGAGGGCTCCGGGGCACAGGCGGGGAGGGGCTCCCGGCGCAGGGGCGGAGGAGCTCCGGGCGCAGGGGTGGAGACCATACCCGGGGCGGCCGGATACCCTGGGGGACGACGACCGTACCGATACCGATGCCGCAGAGGACCCGCGACGACGTGTTCGACACCCTTTCCGATCGCCTCGCAGCGACGTTCAAGAACCTTCGGGGCAAGGGCCGCCTGAGCGAGGCGGACATCGACGCCACGGCCCGCGAGATCCGCATCGCGCTGCTGGAGGCGGATGTCGCGCTGCCGGTCGTCCGGGCCTTCATCAAGCAGGTCAAGGAGCGGGCGCTCGGGATCGAGGTCTCCGGCGCGCTGAACCCGGCGCAGCAGATCATCAAGATCGTCAACGAGGAGCTCATCGCGATCCTCGGTGGCGAGACCCGTCGGGTGCGGTTCGCCAAGAACGGCCCGACGGTCATCATGCTCGCCGGTCTGCAGGGTGCCGGTAAGACCACCCTCGCGGGAAAGCTCGGCCACTGGCTGAAGAAGCAGAAGCACACGCCGCTGCTGGTCGCCTGCGACCTCCAGCGCCCCAACGCGGTCAACCAGCTCCAGGTGGTCGCCGAGCGTGCCGGCGTGGCCTTCTACGGCCCCCAGCCGGGCAACGGCGTCGGCGACCCGGTGCAGGTGGCCGAGGACTCGATCGAGTACGCCAAGCAGAAGCAGTACGACGTCGTCATCGTCGACACCGCCGGCCGCCTGGGCATCGACTCCGAGCTGATGCAGCAGGCCGCCGACATCCGCGCCGCGGTGAACCCGGACGAGGTCCTGTTCGTCGTCGACGCGATGATCGGCCAGGACGCGGTCACCACCGCGCAGGCCTTCCTCGACGGCGTGGACTTCACCGGCGTCGTGCTCTCCAAGCTCGACGGCGACGCCCGCGGCGGTGCCGCGCTCTCGGTCGCGCACGTCACCGGCCGACAGATCATGTTCGCCTCCAACGGCGAGAAGGTCGACGACTTCGACGCCTTCCACCCGGACCGGATGGCCTCGCGCATCCTCGGCATGGGTGACGTCCTCTCGCTGATCGAGAAGGCCGAGCAGACCTTCTCGCAGGCCGAGGCGGAGAAGATCGCCGCCAAGCTGCGCGGCGGCCCGAAGCAGTTCACGCTGGACGACTTCCTGTCGCAGCTGGAGCAGGTCCAGAAGATGGGCTCGATCTCCAAGCTGCTCGGCATGCTGCCCGGCATGGGCCAGATCCGCGAGCAGATCAACAACATCGACGACAAGGACGTCAACCGGGTCGGCGCGATCATCAAGTCGATGACCCCGGCCGAGCGCGCCGAACCGGAGCTGATCAACGGCTCCCGCCGGGCCCGCATCGCCAAGGGCTCCGGCGTCCAGGTCGGCGAGGTCAAGAACCTGGTCGAGCGGTTCTTCGACGCCCGCAAGATGATGTCCGCGATGGCCTCCGGCAAGGGCATGCCCGGCATGCCGGGGATCCCCGGCATGGGCGGCGGCTCGAAGAAGTCCGGCAAGAAGGCCCCGCAGGCCAAGGGCAAGCGCAAGAGCGGCAACCCGCTGAAGCGGGCGCAGGAGGAGGCCGCGGCCGCCGAGCGCCGTGCGCTCGGCCCCGGCGCCGGCCAGGACGCGGCGGACGGCGGGGCGTTCGGCCTCGGCGCGGGCAAGGGCCCGGCCGACTTCGAACTGCCCAAGGAGTTCAAGGACCTGCTGTAGTCCTCGGCCGTCGCGCCCGGTCGCGGTGCTCGTCGGCCGCGGTCCGGTTGCGGTGCTCGTCGGCCGCGGTCCGGTCGTGGTGCCCGACGGCGCCCGGTCGCGGTGCCCCGGCCCCGGTGCCCGTTCGTCCGGTCCCCACGGGGGGACCGTCCGCGACCCGCTTGACCGATGTCGGTCGGCCCGTCGTCCGGTGTTTCCGGGCGGCGGGCCGATCGCGTGTCCGATGATGGGGGCATGCGAGTGATGATCAGGGCCCCGAGGACCGAGGACGCGGTCGCGTACGCCGAGGCGGTACGGCGGTCCGCCGACCACATCGGACGGTGGAACCCGGTCGAGCCCGACGGGCTGCCCGAGCTGCTGGAACGCCAGGGCGCCGGCCTGCGCACCTTCCTGATCCTCGACGGGAAGACCGGCGGGCTGGTCGGCAAGGTGAACGTCGCCAACATCGTGATGAGCCGGTTCTGCAACGCGACGCTGGGCTACGACGCGTACCTGCCGTTCGCCGGAACCGGGCGGATGACCGAGGGCATGCGGCTGGTCCTGGACCGCTGCTTCGCCCCGCAGTCGGCCGGCGGCCTGGGGCTGCACCGGCTGGAGATCAACGTGCAGCCGGACAACGAGCGCTCGGTCGCGATGGCCAAGCGACTGGGCTTCCGGCACGAGGGCTTCTCGCCGCGGATGCTGTTCCTGCAGGGCGACTGGCGCGACCACGAGCGGTTCGCCCTGACCGCCGAGGAGTGGCCCGGCGCTTCGGCATAGCCGCTGGTGGGAGGCGTCCCGCGGGGCCGTACGGGTGCCCGGGCGCGGCGTTGCGGTTGGCCCGCCCGAGTGCCTGTCCGTATCGTCCGACGCGTGACCGAACCCGTGCCGCCGCGTCAGACCCCCGACCAGCCCTGGCGTTCCGAGGGTGCCCCGCCCCCGACACCGCCCCGCCGTCGGATGCCCGGCGGCTGGACCGGTCTCGTCCTCACCGCCCTCGTGGTGTTCCTGATCTCCGACGTGCTGCTGTCCTTCTTCGGCAACGAGGGCGCCACCACGATCTCGTACACCGAGTTCAACAACCAGCTGAACAAGGGCAACATCACCAAGATCTACGCCAAGGGCGACGCGATCGAGGGCACCCTCAAGACCGCCCAGCCCAAACCGGACGGCGGCAAGGGCGACTACACCGAGTTCGACACCCAGCGCCCCTCCTTCGCGAACGACAACCTGTGGGCCACGCTGCAGCAGCAGGGCGTCGAGGTCACCGCGACCTCGCCGGTCCAGCAGCGCAGCTTCCTCACCAACCTGCTGCTGTCGCTCGCCCCGATGCTGCTGCTGATCTTCATCTGGGTGCTGCTCGCCCGCCGGATGGCCGGCGGCCTCGGCGCCGGGCCGCTCGGACGCAAGACGCCGCCCAAGCCGGTCACCGCCGACCAGGGCAAGCGCACCACCTTCGCCGACGTGGCCGGCATCGACGAGGTCGAGGCCGAACTCACCGAGGTCGTCGACTACTTGAAGAACCCCGACCGGTACCGCAGGCTCGGCGCCAAGATGCCGCGAGGCGTGCTGCTGAGCGGGCCGCCCGGCACCGGCAAGACCCTGCTGGCCCGGGCCGTGGCCGGCGAGGCGGACGTGCCGTTCTTCTCCGCCTCCGCCTCCGAGTTCATCGAGATGATCGTCGGCGTCGGCGCCAGCCGGGTCCGCGAGCTCTTCGCCGAGGCCCGCAAGGTCGCCCCGGCGATCATCTTCATCGACGAGATCGACACCATCGGACGCCAGCGCGGCGCGGGCGGCGGCATGGGCGGCCACGACGAGCGCGAGCAGACGCTCAACCAGATCCTCACCGAGATGGACGGCTTCTCCGGCTCCGAGGGCGTCATCGTGATCGCCGCGACCAACCGGTCGGACGTGCTCGACCCGGCGCTGCTGCGCCCCGGCCGCTTCGACCGGCGGATCACCGTCAGCCCGCCCGACCGGGAAGGCCGCGCCGCGATCCTGGGCATCCACACCCGCACCGTCCCGCTCGCCGGGGGCACCGACCTCCGGCAGCTGGCCAAGGTCACCCCGGGGATGACCGGCGCCGAACTCGCCAACCTGGTCAACGAGGCCGCCCTGCTGGCGGTCAAGCGCGACCAGGACGCGGTCAACGAGCGGGACCTCTCGGACGCCCTGGAGAAGGTCCAGCTGGGCGCCGTGCGGCCCCTGGTCATGCCGCAGGAGGAGCGCGAGCGAACCGCGTACCACGAGAGCGGGCACGCGCTGCTGGGCATGCTGCAGCCCGGCGCGGACCCGGTCCGCAAGATCACCATCGTGCCGCGCGGCCGGGCACTCGGCGTCACCCTCTCCACGCCCGAGAACGACCGCTACTCGTACACCGAGCCCTACCTGCGCGGCCGGATCATCGGCGCGCTCGGCGGCATGGCGGCCGAGCAGGTGGTCTACGGGGTGATCACCACCGGTGCGGAGAGCGACCTGGAGCAGGTCACCAACATCGCCCGCGGGATGGCCGGACGCTGGGGGATGAGCGAGCGGGTCGGGCGGCTCACCGCGGTGCCCTCCGACCCGCAGGGCGCGTACGGGCTCTCCGCCGCGCCGACCACGCTGGACGCGGTGGACGAGGAGGCCCGGCGGATCGTCTCCGAGTGCTACGACGACGCCGTGCGGCTGCTGACCGAGCAGCGGCACCGGCTGGACGCGCTGGCGGCGGCGCTGCTGGAGGCGGAGACGCTGGACGAGGAGCAGGCGTACCGGGCGGCGGGGGTGCCGCGCGAGGGTGCCGTCGAGGAGGCCGCCGAGGGCGCTTCCGGGGGCGCTTCCGGGGGTTCCGACGGGTCCGGTGCGCCCGGCGGCTCCAAGCGCGGTCCGGGTGATCCGGGCGCTTCGGCTGGTCCGGGTGGTCCGGGCGCTTCGGCTGGTCCGGCTGGTCCGGCCGGTTCGGAGGGCGGCCCGGGAGGGAAGCCGCTCGACCAGGCGTGAACCCGTCGCCGGGGGCGCCCGCCACAGTGGCGGGCGCCCCCGGTCGGCGTTTCTAGCGCGGCCGCTCGGCGACCAGGTAGCGGAACAGGTTCTCCATCCGCACCGAGCCGTCCGCGCGCAGGTACGGCTGCAGCGCCTCCTCCAGCTCCTTGGCCACCAGCGAGGCGCCGGAGAACTCCTCGGCCGCCTCGAACAGGCCGGTGGAGAGCAGGCCGCGCACCGCGCTGTCGAGGTCCGCGTACGCGAACGGGCAGCTCACCCGGCCGCTGCCGGCCGGGCGCAGGCCGGCCGGGCCGAGCAGGTCCTCCAGCGCTCCCGGTGCGCTCAGCTCGAACGGGTCGCGCGCGGTCGTGCGGCCCGCCATCCGCCGGGCCACGTCCAGCACCGCGGCGCTCTCGCAGCGTTCCGGCGGGCCCCAGGCGGCGAGCACCACGTGCCCGCCCGGGAGGGTCAGCCGGGCCGCCTCGGCCACCACCCGGCCGGGATCGGCGGCACCGGGCAACTGCTCGAAAACCGTCACCAGCGAATGGGCCGACCGGGGGACGGCCGCCGTCGGCCGGGACCCGGCGCACACCCGCAGCCGACGGCCGCGGGCCAGCTCGCGCAGTTCGTCCCGCGGCTCCTGCCCGGCGACCTGCGCGCCCCGCCCGGCGGCGAGCAGCAGCGCCAACCCGGACCGGCAGCCCAGGCCGAGCACGCTGCTCGCCGGGCCGACCTCCAGCCGGTCGTGGACCGCCTCGTAGAGCGGCACCAGCATGCGTTCCTGGATCTCCGCCCAGTCGCGCGCCCGCGCGGGACCGTCGGCCCCTGCCTGCGGGTGGTGCGCGCGTGCGCCGGTCGGTCGTACGGTCGTGCCGGTCGTCCGAGCTGAAGCCATCGCGGCCTCCCATCCGGTCCTTCGGTGTGCTGCTACGGCTCCCCCAAAGTCCCGCCCCACTCCAGCGAACAGCGGGTCGGGCCCGGCGTCCAGAGGGGTGCAGGGTGGTGCGCGCGTGTCGCGGTGGTGCGCCCCCCGTCCTGCGGCCAGTCCGGCACCCGCCGAGGGTGTGATACCGATTCGAAGTCAGGGGGTCGCTCCCCGTACCATTCGCCCCATGGCTAAGGCACCCGTTCTCACCCCTCAGGCGGAAGACTTCCCGCGCTGGTACCAGGACCTCATCAACAAGGCCGAGCTGGCCGACAACGGTCCGGTGCGCGGCACCATGGTCATCCGACCGTACGGCTACGGCCTGTGGGAGCGGATGCAGCAGGAGATGGACGCCCGGATCAAGAAGGCCGGCGCGCAGAACGCCTACTTCCCGATGTTCATCCCGCAGTCCTACCTGACCAAGGAAGCGGAGCACGTCGAGGGCTTCGCACCCGAACTCGCGGTGGTCACCCACGGCGGCGGCAAGCAGCTGGAGGAGCCGGTCGTCGTCCGGCCCACCTCCGAGACGATCATCAACGAGTACTTCTCGAAGTGGGTGCAGAGCCACCGCGACCTGCCCCTGCTGATCAACCAGTGGGCCAACGTGGTCCGTTGGGAGCTCCGCCCGCGCGTCTTCCTGCGCACCACCGAGTTCCTCTGGCAGGAGGGCCACACCGCCCACGCCACGTACGAGGACGCCCGTGACTACGCGTCGATGATCCACACCCAGGTCTACGGCGACTTCATGACCAACGTGCTCGGCATCGACGTCGTGCTCGGCCGCAAGACCGCCAAGGAGCGCTTCGCCGGCGCCATCAACACCCTCACCCTCGAGGCCATGATGGGCGACGGCAAGGCGCTGCAGATGGGCACCAGTCACGAGCTGGGCCAGAACTTCGCCAAGGCGTTCAACACCACCTACCAGCTGCAGGGCGCCGAGCGCGAGCACGTCTGGCAGACCTCCTGGGGCGTCTCGACCCGCATGGTCGGCGGCCTGATCATGTCCCACGGCGACGACAACGGCCTGCGGGTCCCCCCGCGCCTGGCCGCCGTCCAGGCCGTCGTGCTCGCGATCAAGGGCGACGACGCGGTCATCGCCAAGGTCCGCGAGATCGGCGCCCGGCTGGAGGCCGTCGGCATCCGCGTCGTGGTCGACGACCGCACCGACACCCCGTTCGGCCGCCGTGCCGTCGACTGGGAGCTCAAGGGCGTTCCGCTGCGCATCGAGGTCGGCCCGCGCGACCTGGAGAACGGCACCGCGATGCTGGCCCGCCGCATCCCGGGCGGCAAGGAGCCGGTCTCCATCGACGCCCTGGCCGAGCTGCTCCCGGGCGTCCTGGAGGAGGACCAGGCGCTGCTGCTGCGCCAGTCCCGCGAGCGCCGCGAGTCCCGCACGGTCGAGGTCAAGACCCTCGACGAGGCCGTCGAGGCCGCCGCGACCGGCTGGGGCCGGATCTCCTGGGCCGACCTCGGCGCCGAGGGCGAGGCCAAGCTGGCCGAGCAGGGCGTCACGGTGCGCTGCATCGTCGCGGCCGACGGTTCGGTACCGGCGACGGACGACCAGGACGGCAACATCGCGATCGTCGCCCGCGCGTACTGACGCCGGCTCCCGGCGGGGGGGGGGGCGGGGTCCGGGGTACCCGGCCCCGCCCCCACCCCAGGAGCGGGCAGGGCCCCGGGGGGGCCCCCCGGCGCGACCCCAACC
>NZ_JBHWCL010000237.1:0-9942 GCF_042735125.1 Kitasatospora sp. NPDC059599
GCCGGGACCCGGGTCCCGGCAGGGGCAGCGGCGGAGGTGTTCCGCAGCGCCGGGGCGTCCCGCCGGCACGGCACGCCGTACGACGAGTGGTTCCGCCAGGCACTGCCGGCCGACTCCTCGCCGAAGGGGCTCCGCCTTCCCCGCCACTGACCGGGCATGACGCCGAGCCGGGCGCGGCCGGCGCCCCGGCCACCCCGGGTCACCGCGGGTCGATGCCCGATCACGGGGACCCGGCGGCCACGTCCCCGGGGAACGATCGCCGTCCGGGGAGCGCTCGACCCGTGCGGCGACCTCCCTCATGACGGAGGAACCGCCTCCCCCACCCGGACCCGCGAACCATCCCGGCACCCTGTCCGACCTGGGGACACATACGCCGCGCCCCCGGCAGTTGCGCATCGGCGCCGGCCCGCCGCAGGCGCTGCGCGGGAATGTGGGGGTCCGCGGCCCGGAACATACGTGCCCGTCCCCCATGACCGCGAAGATCCCGCGACGCCAGGATGGCGGCGCGGTCGGACGCCGACCGGCTGCGGCAGTCCTCCGGCAGTCTCCAGGGAACGAAGGAAGAACGATGGCAGACGGGTCCACGGCTGGTCGGGTCCCGGCGGATCCGTACGCCGCGCTGTTCCCCGACCTGATCGAGGCGGTGCTCCGCAGACAGGGTGCGCTGGGCTGGTGCGTCGCTCCGGAGGACCTCTGGTGCCGGGTGTCCCCGGGCGACGTCGGCACGGGCCGGCGGCAGGGCTGGAAGCTCCACGTGTCGGCCACCCCGCTCTCCGCCCCGATGGTGCTGACCCGTGCCGCCGAGGTCCTCGTCGCCGCCCGGGCCCCGTTCAAGTGCGCCGGCACACCCGGGCGCGTGGTGGACCTCGTCTCGGCCCGCTACGACCGCGGGGGCGGCGGCAAGTTCATCACCGTCTACCCGGACGACGACGACCACTTCCGGCAGCTGGCCGAGGACCTGCACCGGGCCACCGCGCACCTGCCGGGACCGGGCATCCTCTCCGACCGTCCGTACCGGCCGGGCAGCCTGGTGCACTACCGCTACGGCGCCTTCCGGGGCTTCCCCCGGCTCACCAATGACGGCTCGCCCGAGCCGATGCTGCGGGCCCCCGACGGGAGCTTCGTCCGTGACCGGCGGCAGGCCGGTTTCAGCCCGCCGCCCTGGGCGGTCTCCCCGCTGCCCCTGCCCGAGGAGCCCCCGCCCGCCCCCGGGACGAGCGTCCTGCTGAACGACCGGTACGTCGTGCACAAGGCCGTCCGGCACGCGTACAAGGGCGGCGTCTTCCTCGGCACCGACCGGCGGACCGGGCAGGAGGTCGTCATCAAGGAGGCCCGCCGGCACGTCGGGGCCGCCCTCGACGGCTCCGACGCGGGCGACCGGCTCGGCCACGAGGCGGAGATGCACGCGCTGCTCGCGCCGCTCGGCCTGTGTCCGCAGGTACTGGGCACCTTCGGCCAGGGCGGCAACCGGTACCTCGCCGAGGAGCGCGTCGCCGGGCGGACGCTGCGCGCCTGGACGTCCGAGACGCTGCGCCCCGACCGGGCGCGACTGCTGGACCTGGCCCGGCAGTCGGTGACCCTCGTCGGGGCCGTCCACGGACTCGGCCTGGTCCTGCGGGACCTCAACCCCAACAACCTGATGGTCACTCCGGACGACGAGGTCCGCCTGATCGACCTGGAGGCCCTCGCCCGCCCCGGAGACCACGTCCTGCGGCTGCACACCCCGGGCTACGGCGCTCCCGAGGTCGTCGACGGCGCCCTGAGCGGCCCGGCCCCCGCCCTGACGTCCGACCTCTACGGCCTCGGCGCCGTGCTGTTCCACCTGCTGACCGGCACCGACCCCGTCCTCGCCCCGGACCGCGGGGCGACGCGCGACCGTCACGACCGCCTCTCCACCCTGCTGGCCGCCGCCCTCGCCGACCGCCCGGACCTGACCGCCTTCCAGCCGCTCGTGCTGGGGCTCATGGCGGAGCGCCACGACGACCGGTGGAGCCTGGACGCGGCCCGCGAAGCCCTCACCCGGCCGCCCGCCACCGCCGCCACCGCCACCGCCACCGCCACCGCCACCGCCGTGGACGCTCCCCGCGCCGCCGCGCCCGCCCCGACCGGCGGGGACGTCCTGGACGGCCCGACCGCGGAGCGGCTGCTCTCCGACGGGCTGACCCACCTGATGGACACCATGACCCCGCTGGACCCGGTACGGCTCTGGCCCGGCGACCCCGCCACCGAGCGGACCGATCCCCTGAACGTGCAGCACGGTGCGGCCGGCATCCTGTCCGTCCTCACGGCGGCCGCCACACACCGGACGGACCCGCGGCTGCGGGCGACGGTCGCCGAGGCCGCGGAGTGGATCGCGGCCCGCGCCGACGCCGGCGAGCAGCGGCTGCCCGGGCTGCACTTCGGACGTTCCGGCACCGCCTGGGCACTGCTGGACGCCGCCCGGCTGCTCGACGACGACGGCCTCGCCGGGCACGCGGCCCGCCTCGCCCGCGAGGTGCCGGTGCGCTGGCCCAACCCCGACGTGTGCCACGGCGTGGCCGGCGCCGGTCTGACCCAGCTCCACTTCTGGCAGACCACCGGCGACGAGGAGTTCCGCAAGCGCGCGGTGACCGCCGCCGAACACCTGCTGACGACCGCCGCGAAGGGCCGGTCCGGTGTGGTGTGGCCCGTCCCGGCCGACTTCGACTCCGAACTCGCCGGCATCACCCACCTCGGCTTCGCCCACGGCGTCGCCGGGGTCGGCACCTTCCTGCTGCTCGCCGGACTCGCCGCCGAGCGGCAGGACTTCGTCCACGCGGCCCGGGCAGCCGCCGAGACCCTGCTCGCCACCGCACGCGTCCGGGACGACGGCGCGGGCTGGCCCGTCGAGGACCACGGCCCCGACACCCCCGTCCACGCGCCCCACTGGTGCAGTGGCGCCTCCGGCATCGGCACCTTCCTGATCCGCCTCTGGCAGGCCACCGGGGATCCCCGCTACCGCCGGACCGCCGAACAGGCCGCGACCGAGGTGTACCGCTGGCGGTGGCGGAGCCCGTCGACCGCCTGCCACGGCCTCGCCGGCAACGCCGAGTACCTGCTCGACCTGGCCGAGGCCCTGCACGACCCCGGCCACCGGCGCCGCGCCGAGGAACTCCTCGCCTGCGCCCACGCACGTCACGTCGTCCACGACGGACTGCACCTGATCCCCGACGACACCCTGACCAGGGTCGGCGTCGGCTACAACACCGGACTCGGCGGGCCGCTCGGCCTGCTGATCCGGCTCCACCACGGCGGGCCACGCCTCTGGCTGCCCGCCCCCGACCCGGCAGGAAGGAGGTGATCACCATGACCGACGACGTCAACGCCCTGCAGCTGCTGGACAGTGAGGAGCAGGCCACCACGGCCTACATCTGTTTCCCGTTCAGCATCTTCGTGTGCGGCAACTGGAGCATCGACGACATGTGAGTCCGACCGGGCCGAAGTGAGCGCGAACCCGTCCTGTGACCACCCGGCAGCCGCCGGGAGACCCGAGGAGTGCGGCCTGACGTCCGCGCCCTCACCCTCCGGGAGTACCCGTTCCGGACGCACACGGACACGCGACCACGGAACCCCCACGACGGCGCGGGCGCCCGGGATCCCTCTCGGCCACCCGCGCCGTCCGGCTGTCGGCCGCACGCGCGCCGTCACCCCCGGGCCGGGGCACCGGTCCGACCTCCCGGCCCGACACCCCCGTCCGGCGTCCCGGTCCGACCTCCCGGCCTGGCGCCCGGTCCGGCTCCGTGCGACGGACCGCCGACCCCGTGCTCTCCGGATGGAAACGAACGGAGAGCCGCGGCCGTACGAAGTCCTCGTCGCCGGGCCCTACTTCACGGACCCGGTGTTCCACGGCCCGGACCGGCCGGTCGCCCGCGACACCCATGCCCGCAACCACCGGGCCCCTGCATGAGGTGAACACTTCACGACATGACGTGATCGTGTTAGCGTCCCTCGGATGTCGAGGATTCTGGTCACCGATCTGGACGGCACCTTGCTCGGCGGCACGCAGGACGACCGACGCCGACTACGGGACGCCCTGGCTCGCCATCCCGAGGTGACCCCGGTCTTCGCCACCGGACGCGGACTGGCCTCGCTCCGGGAGGTCCTCCGCGACCCGCTCGTCCCCCGGCCCCGGTGGATCATCGCCGACGTCGGCGCCACCGTCATCGACGGCACGGACCTCACCCGCGTCGACCCGGTCCAGGACCAGCTGCGCACCGGATGGCCGGGGGCGGACCGGGTGCACGCCGCGTTACGCCGCTTCCCCGGACTCACCTACCAGCACGGCGTCGTCCAGGACGGCCGCTGCTCCTACCACCTCGCCCCCGACCGGCTCACCGACGAACTCACCGCAGCCGTCGAAGGCCTCGGCTGCACCTGGGAGTACTCCGCGGACCGCTACTTCGACGTCCTGCCCCCGGGAGCCTCCAAGGGCAACGCCCTCCGGGTCCTGGCCGGGAAGCTGGGCTGGCAGCCCGAGGAGATCCTGGTGGCCGGTGACTCCCTCAACGACCTCTCGCTGTACCGGCTCGGCACGCACGCCGTGGTCGTCGGCGAGGCCGAACCCGCGCTGCTCGCCGCCCTCTCCGGGGACCCGCGTGTCCACCGCCCCGACCGGGCCGGCGCGGCCGGCATCCACGCGGCGCTCCGGGAACTCGGCTGGCTCTCCCCCGATCCAGGCCCAGGCCCAGGCGCCGATCCCGATCCCGGCCCAAGCCCAGGCGCCGGTCCCGATCCCGATCCCGGCCCAGGCCCAGGCGCCGGTCCCAATCCCGGTCCAGGCGCCGGTCCCGACCCCGACCCGGGGCGCCCCGTCGGCGGGCACTCCCTCGTGGTGGCCTACCACCGCCCGCCGCTGCACTGGAACGGCGACAGCTGGCAGCCGCCCAGCAGCCCCAACGGCATCCTTCCCACCCTGACCAGCGCCTTCACCGGCGGCCTGCCGGGCGTCTGGGTCACGGCGCTGGTCGGCGGCGACCCGGACGACGGCCCGTACGGCAACCGCCCGTACCCGGCCGGCCTGCCGCTCTCCCCCGTACCGCTCGACCCGGACAGCTGGACCGGCTACTTCCACCGCGCCTGCAAGGAAGCACTGTGGCCGGTCCTGATGTCCGAGCCGGGCCGGTCGGTCTTCGACGAACGGGCCTGGGCCGACTACCGCACCGTCAACGCCCGCTTCGCCGAGCACATCAGCGCGCAGGCCGCTCCCGACGCCACCGTCTGGCTCCACGACTACAACCTCTGGCTCGTCCCGGGCCTGCTGCGCCGGCTCCGACCCGACCTCAGGACCGGTCTCTTCCACCACACCCCGTTCCCCGCCCCGGAGGCCTTCGACACCCTCCCCGTCGCCGCCGAACTTCGTTCCTCCCTGGCCTGCCTCGACTGGGCGGGCTTCCACACCGAGGACTTCGCCGCACGCTTCCGCCGCACCCTGGCAGGCCTGCCCGATCCACCGCGGACCACCGTCCACCCGCTCGGCGTCGACCGGCCGGCCGTCGAGAGGCTCGCCCGCCGCCGCGCGGCACACCACCTCCCGGCCGCCGGCCGGGTCGTGCTCTCCGTCGAACGCCTCGACTACGCCAAGGCCCCGATCCAGAAGGTCGACGCCGTCGACCACCTGCTCGCCCGCCGGCCCGACCTGCGCGGCCGGCTCACCTTCCGCCTCGTCTGCCCGCCGCCCGAACCCGGCATCACCGCCTACGACACCACCCGCAGCCGCCTCGAAGAGCGCGTCACCGAGGTCAACACGGCGTGGCAGAGCGGAGATTGGCAACCGATCGACTACCTCCCCGGCCGCCTGTCCGGCACCGAGGTCGTCGACGAATACCTGAAGGCGGACGTGCTCTGGGTGACCTCCCTCCAGGACGGGATGAACCTGACCGCCAAGGAGTTCATCGCCACGCGGGCCGGTCTCCCGCACCCCCGCACCGGACCGGGAGTGCTGGTGCTCTCCCGCCACGCCGGCGCCGCCGCCGAACTCGGCGAGGCCGCACTGCTCACCGATCCCCACTCACCGGAGGACCTCAGCACCGTCCTCGGCCGAGCGCTCGACCTCACCCCGGCGGAACGCCGAGCCCGTATGAACCGGCTCTCCGAACTCCTCGGCCACGAGCGGCCCACCGAGTGGGCGACCCGCATCGTTCACGCGATCCGGAGCGGCTGCGCCCACGGCTCACCGTCGACGGCCTGATCCCCCTTCCGCCCGCCCGGCTCCCGCATCGCGGACCGGCCACGGCTCGGTCCCTCTGGCCCCGCTGGTTCCTCTGGTCCCTCTGATCCCGCTGTCACGCCTGCTCCCCCGCGCGCAGCTCGGTGGCGATCTGCCGCCGGCCGGCGACCAGCGTCTCCGCCACCACCCCGAGGCAGACCAGCAGGGCCAGGCCCGCCGTCGGCAGCAGCACCGGCATCAGCGCGGGTGCCAGGACGTCACCGACCCTGGCACCGACCAGCGTCGAGATGTCGAAGGCACCACCTAGCAGCGCGACCGCCGCCGCGGCGACCAGGCCGCCGCCGACGGCCGCCGCCAGGGTCTGCGGGAGCGCCTCGGCGACGATCAGCGCCAGCCCCTGCCGCGGCCGCAGGCCCATCGTGCGCAGCCGGGCCAGCACGGCCGTGCGCTCGGGCGCGGCCCGGAACAGCGTCAACAGCACGGCGAGCAGGGCGAATCCGCCGCCCGCGGCGGCCGCGTACCGGAACAGCCGACCGGCGGCGTGCTGCAGCGGATCGTCGGCGAGGGCCGCGGCGGTCTCCCGGCTGCTGTGCACGGTGTATCCCGCGGGCAGGCCGTGGGTGTCCTTGCCGACGGCCGTGGCCTCGTCCGCGATCAGCCTGGCCAGGCCGACCGGCCGGACCACGCCGTTGTCCCGCAGGGCCGACCTGACCCCTTCGGGGTCGACATCGCCGACGGCGAACCACTCGTTCACCCGTTTGGCGTCCGGCAGCCGTTCCCAGGCGGGGCCGGCGGGAACGACGACGAACGGCTTGCCCGGGTCCGGCAGCGCGGGGGTGGCGCCGACGGTCCCGGCGACGGTGAGACGCAGGTCGTTGCCGTTGGGCGTGCGCACCCGGGACGCCCCTGTGGCGAGGCGCTCGGCCAGGTCGCGGCTGACCAGTGCGGGCACCGGGGTGTCCGGGCCGCCGGACGGCCCGACCAGCTTCGCCGGGTCGAATCCGCCGACCCCGAGGGTCCGGGCGATCTCGGCGTACGCCGCCGGATCGACCACCATCACCAGGTAGGCCTCGGTGTCGTTCTGGTCGGCACCGGTGATGCGGGCCTTGGGCTCGACCCGGACCGCGGTCGAGGCCCGGACGCCCGGCAGGGCGCCGGCAGCCGTGGTGAACGGCTCGGTCAGGGTCGCGTAGTCCGGGAGGGAAACGCCGATGTCCCCGCCGGTGGCGATGCGCGCGGCGCGGGTCCGCACGTGATCGACGGTGTCGAGCACGGTGGCGCCGAACCCGGCCGTGGTGACGGCGATCAGCAGGGCGAGCTGGGGCAGCGCGGAGGTCCGGCGCCGGCCCGAGGTGTCCCGGGAGGCGCGGGCCAGGCCGAGGAAGCCGATCAGGCCCCGGCCGCGGCCGGCGAGGGCGGCCGACCAGCCGATCACCACCGGTTCGATCCGGGCCAGGACCAGCCCGCCGGTGACGGCGAGCAGCAGCGGCGCGGCGACCAGCAGCGGATCCAGCCCGGCGCCGGTGCCGACGCCCCGGCGCCCGAGCGCCCCCACCGGGACGACGGGGTCCGGCAGGTCGGGGTGTTCGCCGACCAGGCGGGGGCGGCGGCCCGCCGCCCGCGGGCGCGCCCACAGCAGGGCCGCACGGGCCGGGAAGGCCGACAGGGTGATCAGCGTCGCGACCAGGGCTGCGAGCACCGAGCGTTCCCACCGGGGGGTGGGCAGCAGCACCAGGGCGAGGGCCGTTCCGAGCACGGCGGCCGGCAGGACGGTGACCGCACCCTCGCCGATCAGCCGTCGCAGCACCCCGGCGAGGGAGGCGCCGCGGGCCCGGAGCAGGCGGATCTCGGCGGCGCGACGGTCGGTGCCGAGGGCCGCGGCCAGGAACAGCACGACGACGGCCACGCCCGCAACACCGGCCGGGCCGATCGCGCTCAGCGGCATGGCGGCCCGGTAGCGGGCGTCCGCCCGGCCGAGGAGGTCGGGAAGGCCCGAGGAGGTGTGCAGGTCGGGGCGCCCGGTCGCGCCGGCCAGAGCGGTGGCGTCGCGCCCGGTCAGGAAGGAGCCGAGGATGCCGCGGGTACGGTCGAGCCGGTCGGCGCGCAGCGACGCGGCGTCGACGGGCAGCCGCCAGAAGTTCTCGGCGCCCGAACCCCAGCGGGCCATCGCGGGCAGGCTGCCCCCGTCGACGAATCCGCTGGTCATCCAGTGCTCGTGCTCGGGGTCGGGCCTCAGGCAGGCGCGGGTCGGGCAGCCGAGGTCCTCCCAGAACGGGTCCTGGGGGTCGTTGACCCGGTAGAGGCCGACGACCACGGTGGTCCGCTCGGTGCCCGGGCCCTCGACGCCGTTGTCGATGACGTCACCGAGCTTGATGTGAATGGTCTCGGCGGCCTTCTTGCTGATCACGATCGGCAGCGGACCGCCGACCGCGCCGGGGGCCGGCCAGCTGCCGTCGGTGAGGGTGACCCGGGCGGCCAGGTCGTGCACGTACAGAAGGCCGAGGACCGGGTCGGTCAGCTTCTCGGCGATCCGGACGTACTCCGGATTGCGCATGCCGTGGTCGGCCAGGGCGCGGGAGCCGTAGGCCCTGCCCGACCGGGTCGGCGTCAGCTCACGGCCGAACGCCTCGACCAGGGTCTGCTGCACCCGGTCGAGCGTGGCCGCCCCGTCGTCGTCGCGGACCCTGGAGGTGGTCTGCAGGCTGGTCTGGTTGATGCCGTTCCGGCCGACGAAGTCCTGGAGCGCCGCATCCGCGCCCCGGTCCGCGATGCGGGGGAAGGCCGCTGTCAGGAAGACGGTGACGAACGCGAGGGCCGCCATGAGCAGCGCGGCCGCGGGGCTCGCCCGCAGTCTGGTACGGACCCAGCGTGCGGGGCGGTGTGCGGTGTCGGGGGTGGGCACACGCGTGCCGGCCCGGGTGGTCACAGCTCCGCCGCGTGGCGCAGCCGGGCCGCCGGGTCGCTGAGCCTTACCCCGGCCACCTCGTCGTCGAGCCGGGCTTCGAAGCCGAGCACCATCGTCCTCCCCCGGTCATGTCCCCGGCCGTGTCCCGACCCCACCCGGCCTCGCCCGGCGATCCGATCCGGCCGCAAAACCGGGCGCAGACGAACACTTCACGGGCACACAAGCGCAATGATCACCGGCAATTCGATCACCGGATAGCGGACGATGCTGTCAGATTCGACCCGTGAACGGAAGGGACTTGCGCGAATCACCCGACCGAGGAACGTATTTCCTTCATTGACGGGATCCCCGCTGGCGACAAGCGAGTTGACACACCACGCACAATTCCCGACTCCGGCTTCACCACCCGCCCCCGACCAGGGAACTTCCCGCCCGGGAATTCCCCGCCCGGAACGGTGAACCCGCGAAACCACCTCGGCCGTTACCCCGGACGAAATCGGACAGCCACCGCCCGCGGGAATACTCCGCAGGACGCAGCACCAGGCCGCCGACACCGCCAGACCCCCGGCCGCCCCACCCCCGGCCGCCGCGGACCGCGGAGGACGGGCGCACCGGAGTTCCGCCCGGGCAACCGGCGCCGAACGGCACCAGGAGGCGCGGCCCCGCCCCCGTTTCGGCTTCGCCGGGAAGGTCGACGCCAACGGGCACCTGCCGGTCCGCAACGACGGCGCCTGGATCATGCACACGAACGCCGGGAAGGTGTCGATCGCCGGCGACCTGCGCGTCCACGGGGCGTTCCGCGCCGACAGCTGACGGACGTGCCGCGACGGCCGCCCTGCCGGGCCCGCAGGCC
>NZ_JBHWCL010000238.1:0-9871 GCF_042735125.1 Kitasatospora sp. NPDC059599
GGGGCCCCGGGGGGTCGGCCCCGGTGGCGCCGGGTTTGGGGGCCCCCGCACCCCGGGGGCGGGGGCCGGGGGGGGTGCCGCTGGGCACCGGGCGCGCCCCCCCCCCCGGGCTCCACCCCACGCGCCGCCAGCAGCCCGACCAGCCGTTCCCAGCCCGCCCCGGGAACCGGTCCGCCCGACGCCGGGAAGGCCACCGCAGGGGTGGTCACGGCCAGCCCCTCGCGGTCCCCGGCCAGCGTGTGGATCTCCGCGACCCGGCGCCGCCCCGAGTCCGGATCCCGGACCAGGTGCACCACCACCTCGATCGCGGCCCGCAGTTGACTGTGCAGCGCCGGCCGGTCGAGCCCGGCGAGCGAGCCCAGGGCCTCCAACCGGACCGGCACGTCCGCCGCCGTGTTGGCGTGGACCGTGCCGCAGCCGCCCTCGTGCCCGGTGTTCAGAGCGGCCAGCAGGTCCGACACCTCGGCCCCGCGCACCTCGCCGATCACCAGCCGGTCCGGGCGCATCCGCAGCGCCTGGCGGACGAGGTCCCGGAGGGTGAACTCGCCCAGCCCCTCCTGGTTGGGCGGACGGCTCTGCAGCCGGACCACGTGCGGATGGGCCGGCTGCAGCTCCGCGGAGTCCTCGGCGACCACGATCCGCTCGTCCGGCCCGACCAACCCGAGCAGCGCGGCGAGCAGCGTGGTCTTGCCCGAGCCCGTCCCGCCCGAGACGAGCAGCGACAGCCGGGCCCGCACGATGCCGGCCAGCAGTTCGGCGCCCTCCGGCGGCAGCGCGCCGCCCGCGACCAGTTCGTCGAGCGTGAACGGCCGGGGCCGGCAGACCCGCAGCGAGATGTGCGTGCAGCCGGTCGCGATCGGGGGCAGCACGGCGTGCAGCCGGGTGCCGTCCGGCAGCCGGGCGTCCACCCAGGGCCGGGCGTCGTCCAGTCGCCGCCCGGCCGCGGTGGCCAGCCGGTGGGCCAGCCGCCGCACCGCCTCGGCGTCGGTGAAGCGGACTCCGGTGGCCCTGCGCAGGCCGCCGCCACGGTCGACCCACACCTCCTCCGGACCGTTCACCAGGACGTCCGTGACGTCGGGCGCCGCCAGCAGCCGGTCCAGCGGGCCCGCACCCACCAGTTCGGCGCGCAGCGAGCGCACGGTGTCCAGGACCTCGTCCCCGCCGAGCGGCGGCCGGGTGGCTCGCAGCGCGGCCGCGACCGAGCCCGCCGTCGGGGCGGCCCCCGACTCGGCCAGCCGCAGCCGCACGGCGTCCACCAGGGCCGCCGCCCGCTGTTCGCGGGCCGTCCGGCCGTAGGGGCAGGGCTCGTGCCCGGCCTCCGGCGGCCCGCCGGGCGGCGGCACGCTCCGCAGCGGCCGGTGTTCCCGCGCACCGGTGCCCGGACCGGGCACGCCGTCCCGGAAGGCTGTTCTGCGCAGACGGACCATCAGTAGACACCTCCTCCGACCGCCGGAACCGGCGGCAGCACCTCGTTCAGGAAGGTCGCGCAGAAGCGCGCGAGCGGGCCGCTCTCCCTGCTCCCGGGCGGGACGCCCTTCTCAACGTCCGGGGCCAGGCCGGGTTCCCCCTCCAACTCCCCTGCCAGCGGCAGCCGCAGGCCGCGGGCGATCCGGTGGGCCGGGAGTCCGCCGGCCCGCACCGGCCGCACCACGACCCGGACGTCCCCGAGCCGCATCCGGGCCGCCGCGGCGACCCGGTCGGCGGCGGCCACCGCGCGCAGTTCGGCCGGTACCACCAGCAGGGCCAGGTCGGACTGCTCCAGCGCCTGCCCGGCGGCCGCGTCGAGGTGGCGAGGCACGTCGACCACCACCAGCCCGCCGCGCCGCCGGGAGGCGGCCAGCACGCTGCGCATGGCCTCCGGCGGCACCGTCAGGGTGTCGCCGCGGTCCCAGGACAGGCAGGCGAGCGCGGAGAGCCGTTTGAGGGCCGGCAGTGCCCGGGCCAACTCGGCCCCGCTGACCCGCCCTCGCGAGCCGGCCAGGTCGGGCCAGCGCAGCCCGCGGGCCGTCTCGCCGCCGAGCAGGATGTCGAGGCCGCCGCCCAGCGGGTCGCCGTCGACGAGCATGGTCCGACGGCCCGTTCGCGCGGACGTGACCGCCAGGGCGCAGGCCAGGGTCGAGGCCCCGGCACCGCCCCGGCCGCCGAGCACCGCGACCGTGACCGCCGGGGGTCCGCCGCCCTCGGCCGCGTCGGCGATCCGGTCGAGCAGCCAGGCCTCGGCGTCGGGCAGGAACAGCACGTGCTCGGCGCCGAGCCGGACGGCTCGGACCCACACCCCGGGGTCGTCCAGGTCCAGTCCGAGCAGCAGCACACCGCCGCGCCGCCCCAACTCGGAGCAGTGGACGGCCTGGTCGTCCCCGATCAGGACCAGCGGGGCCCCTTCCCAGAGTTCCCGCGTCGGCGGCGCGCCGCGGATCAGTCTGGGCTCGGTGCCCGCCGCCGCGCAGAGCCGCAGCAGGTGCTCCGCCAGCGCGTCGTCCCCGGTGACGACGAGCGGCCCGAGGGCGCCGGGGCCCTCGGCGGTGACGTGGTCGGCGATCGGCGTCGACATGGTGGTCTCCCCTCCGCGCCTGCGGCCACCAGGGGCGGCCGCGGCGCACGTCGGACGGTTCCGGCGGACGGCCGCCCGGCAGACCTCCGGAAGAGGAGGGAGATGAGGCCTGCCCGGCGACCGCCGCCGACCATCACGGTGGGGGGAGATCCGGATTCCGTCATCCACGTTCCGATTGCCTGTGGATAACTCGTGGGCTGTGGATGAAAACGTTCACCCGGGCGGGGGGCTAATCGGCGAAGAATTGACGAAAGGCGTCACGGAGATGAACCGTCGGACCGCGCAGGCGCGATCGGACGATCTTCCGAAGGCCTCCCGCCGCTCTTCCGGTGCCCCCTCGGAGAGGCTCGCACCGCCGCTCGGAACCGGCCGTTCATTCCTCGACGGCCATGAGCAAACGGCGACGGAGAGTGACGAATGATGGCTGACGGGCCGAGCCGCCGACACCCCCTGTACACCGCCGACGGGGCTCGCGCGGGATGCGCCGCGAAGGGCCTTCAAGCCCTGAAAATGGCCCCGGACGTGCGACGACCCCCGCCGGGGGGGAGAGCGGGGGTCGTCTATCCACAGCCCGACTCGGGGGGGAGGAGCCGGACCGGGTTAGCACGGTCGCGAACGATCCGTGACTTCCATGGTGTACCCGAGCGGCCAGAAACACAAACCCGCACGCCCACGAGTACACCGAATGGCGGGGTGTTTTGTGGCTCCCTCTATCCTCGGTTCCCGTGGACACCACCGAGAACGCCGACGACCACGCCGACGAGTCCCCGGGCGACACCACCGGGCCCGAGGAGCTCCGCGCACCCGCCCGCCCCCGGTCGGGCGGGCCGCGCACGGCGGCCTTCTTCGACCTCGACAAGACCATCATCGCCAAATCGAGCGCGCTGGCCTTCAGCCGCCCCTTCTACCAGGGTGGCCTGATCAACCGTCGGGCCGTACTGCGCAGTGCGTACGCGCAGTTCGTCTTCCTGGTCGGCGGCGCGGACCACGACCAGATGGAGAAGATGCGCGAGTACCTCTCCGCGCTCACCCGGGGCTGGAACGTGCAGCAGGTCCGCGAGATCGTCGCCGAGACCCTGCACAACCTGATCGACCCGATCATCTACGACGAGGCCGCCTCCCTGATCGAGCAGCACCACGCGGCAGGCCGGGACGTGGTGATCGTCAGCAGCTCCGGCTCCGAGGTGGTCGAGCCGATCGGCGCCCTGCTCGGCGCGGACCACGTGATCGCCACCCGGTTGCGGGTCCAGGACGGCTGCTACACCGGCGAGATCGAGTACTACGCCTACGCCGAGAACAAGGCCGCCGCCATCCGGGAGTTGGCCGCGGTCGAGGGCTACGACCTGGCCTCGTCCTACGCCTACAGCGACTCCTCCACCGACCTCCCGCTGCTGGAGGCGGTCGGCCACCCGTCGGCCGTCAACCCCGACCGCGCGCTGCGCAAGGAGGCGCAGGCCCGGGAGTGGCCGGTGCTGGTCTTCGACAAGCCGGTGGAACTGCGGCGGCGACTGCCCGAGTTCTCGGCCCCGAGCGGTTCGGTTCTGACCGCGGTCGCGGTCGGGACGGCCGTGGTGACCGCCGGGGTGATCTGGTACCTGGCCCGTCGGCGGCGCCCGCTCGCCTGAGGCCTCGACCGACCCGCCTGGACAAAACGGTCAATCGGCACGGACTTCTCTTTTCGGGTTCCCCTTTCGCCCGAAACGCGATACAAATGAAGCACGGCCCGCGAGACCCGGTCAGGACCGAAGAGGTCAAACCGACAACGCAGTTCAGGCCCCACGGACCGCGTGTACAGATAGCCGAGCACCCACATGCAGCCGACCCGCTGTCGGGCCGCCGGACCAGACGAACGGGCAGGATCCCCGTCTGATCGGCACTTCCGGTGCATGCATGGTCACCCGGCATCTGCACCAGCGGCGGCACCGAGCAGGATCAGGTGCCGCCGCATCCGCGTGTGAACGGGCCCCCCCGGCGGGGCCCGTTCACACGTCCGGCCCGGCCGCTCAGGCCATGCCGCGCTGCATCGCCTCGCACACCGCCGTGCTCTCCCGCACGCCGAGCCGCAGCGCCGCGCCGCAGTGCGCGATCCAGGCCGCCATCCCCTCGGGCGTGCCCGCCAGGTAGCCCGCGAGGGCCCGGCGGTAGGTGGCGGTGCCGAGCTCCGCCAGGCCGACCTCGGTCGGGCAGATCGCCTTCGGGTCGAGCCCTTCGGCGATCAGCACGATCCGCTGGGCGGCCCGCGCGATCACCCCGTTGTGGGTGCCGAATGGACGCAGCGCGAGCAGTTCGCCGTGCACCACGGAGGCCACGACGAGGGCCGGAGTGCCCACGCCCTGCCCCTCCGCGCGCGCCACCAGCAGCCGGGAGAGCTGGTCGAGCCGGGCCGCGACCTCCTCGGCGCCCGGGGCGGGCGGCAGCTCGGGCAGCGGCCCGTCCACGACCTCGACCCGGACGCTCTCCACCGGCTCCAGGTCCAGCGGGAACAGCGTCTCGGCGCCCTCCCCGGCCCGGCGCGGGCGCCCGGCGGCCGGGTCGCCGTCGCCGACCGCGAGCAGGTGCAGCCGGGCCAGCACCTGCAGCGGCGAGTGCCGCCAGACGCTGAGCAGCTGGCCCGCCTCGGCGGCGATCCGCAGGGCTGCGCCGACGGTGCGGGCCTCGGCGTCCGCGCTGAAGTCGGTGCGGCGGCGGACCTCCTCCAGCGGCCAGTCGGCGCCGGCCAGGGCCGCCGACGCGCGGGCGCCGCGCAGCGCGGACTCGGAGGTGACCTCGGCCGCGCGGCGGCGCATCACCCGGTGGCCGTAGAGCCGGTCGACGGCCTTGCGCACCTCGGCCACCGCGTCGGGCACCCCGGGGAGCTGGGCCAGCGGGGCGAGGGGATCTGTTCCAGTGCTCACCTACCCGAGAGTAATGAACGGGCCGCCCCTCCCGGAACAGCAACCCCGCATCACCCGTTAGAGGCAATCCTCACTTCCCTCCCCCGACCGGCCCCAAACCCCGGCTAGCATGGCCACTATCGGAGACGATAACGATTTCCAACTAGAGGGCGCCCCCGTCGCACGCGCCCCCTGGGCAGGCGGCCCCGAGCGAGGGCCCTGAGCGAGAGCCGGAGTCCCCAGATGAAGATCGCCTTCGTGGGCAAGGGCGGCAGCGGGAAGACCACGCTGTCCGCACTGTTCATCCGCCACCTGGCCGCCGCCGGCCGACCGGTCATCGCGGTGGACGCCGACATCAACCAGCACCTCGGCCCCGCGCTGGGGCTGACGGACGCCCAGGCCGCCGACCTGCCCTCGCTCGGCGCGCACCTGCCGGAGATCAAGGAGTACCTGCGCGGCAGCAACCCGCTGATCCGCTCGGCCGAGGAGATGATCAAGACCACGCCGCCCGGCCGCGGTTCGCGGCTGCTGCGGATCGTCGAGGAGAACCCGGTCTACGCCGCCTGCGCCCGCCCGATCGCCCTGGACGAGGGCTCGGTCCGGCTGCTGGCGACCGGCGCGTTCACCGAGGAGGACCTCGGGGTGGCCTGCTACCACTCCAAGGTCGGCGCGGTGGAGCTGCTGCTCAACCACCTGCTGGACGGCCCCGACGAGTACCTGGTCACCGACATGACGGCGGGCTCGGACTCCTTCGCATCCGGCCTGTTCACCCGCTTCGACCTGACCTTCCTGGTCGCCGAGCCGACCCGCAAGGGCGTCTCCGTCTACCGCCAGTACCGGGACTACGCCCGCGACTTCGGCGTGCAGCTCCGGGTGGTCGGCAACAAGGTGCAGGGCCCGGACGACCTGGCCTTCCTGCGCCGCGAGGTCGGGGACGACCTGCTCACCACCTTCGGGCAGTCTGACTGGGTGCGCCGCCTGGAGCAGGGCGCCGAGCCGCCGCTGAAGTCCCTGGAACCGGCCAACCGGGCCGTGCTGGAACAGCTGCGGTCCGAGGCCGACGCGGCGTACGGGCGGCGGGACGCGCACCGTTACACCGAGCAGGCCGTGCTCTTCCACCGCCGCAACGCGGAGAGTTGGGCCAACGCCAAGGTCGGCGCGGACCTCGCCACCCAGGTCGACGAGGGCTTCGTCCCGGGCCGGTTCGCGGACGGCGGCGAGCGGCCGGCCCCGGCGGGAGCCCGCGCCTGACGCACGCGCCACCGCGCCGGACGGGCCGCGACCTCCCACCACCCGGGGGGTCGCGGCCCGTCCGGCACGTCCGGCCCGTTCGCCCGCGGCCACCACTCCACCAGCAGATTCCCGACCGTTCGAACACCACCCATTGGGGTGAACCAGGGGGTTTTCCGCTTCCCTCCCGCAACCACGCCGTGCAAAGCTTTCATTACTCTCGGTTTACCGAGTCTTGATGGTCCGTCCCGGCGGGCCCCGGCGAGACACCCGCACCTCGCCCGGGCTCCTGGCGGGCCCGATGGTCAACGCCGGCCGGTGACACCCGCGCTCCCCGCCGCGCCACGCCATCCCGCCACACCGCGTCGCGACCCACGACAGCCGATCCGCCCCGAGCCCCACCCCGGACTCACCGCCGGACCTGACTGCGTTCGTTCCCCCGGACAGACGGGAAGACCATGACCCTCGACATCTCCAGCGCCCCCATCGCCTCCGACACCACCGACCACGCACCGCCGGGCCCCGGTGCCCGGATCCGCTGGGCCCAGGACCTCTCCGCCTCGCTCGTGGTCTTCCTGATCGCCGTGCCGTTCTCCCTCGGCATCGCCCTCGCCACCGGCGCACCGCTCACCGCCGGGCTGGCCGCCGCAGCCGTCGGCGGCATCGCGGTCGGGCTGTCCGGCGGCACCTCGCTCATGGTCAGCGGCCCCTCGGCAGCGCTGACCGTGATCACCGCCGGGCTGATCGCCCGGTACGGCTGGCAGGCCACCTGCACCGTCACCCTCGCCGCCGGACTGCTCCAACTCCTGCTCGGGGCGCGCCGGGTGGCCCGGACGGCGCTCGCCGTCTCGCCCGCGATCGTGCACGGCATGCTGGCCGGTGTCGGACTCACCATCGCCATCGCGCAGCTGCACGTCGTGCTCGGCGGCTCACCGCAGAGCTCCGCGGCCGCCAACCTCCTCGCGCTGCCGGGGCAGGCGGCCGGTCCGCACCCGCCCGCGCTGCTGATCGGCGCGGTGACCGTGGCCGTCCTGCTCGGCTGGCCCCGGCTCGGCCGGCTCCCCGGCCGCGCGGGCCGACTCGGCGCCCGGATCGCCAGGGTCCCGGGCCCGCTGGCCGCCATCGCCCTGGCCACCACGCTGGCACTCGCCCTGGACCTGCGGCTCGCCCACATCGAACTGCCCGCCTGGCAGCCGCACGCCTTCGTGCCCGCGCTGCCGCACGGCCCGGTGCTCGGCCTGATCGCCGCCGTCCTCACGGTCACCGCCGTGGCCAGCGTGGAGTCGCTGCTCTCCGCCGTCGCGATCGACCGGATGTCCCGCCGCTCCGGCGACCTCGACCGCGAACTGCGTGGGCAGGGCCTCGCCAACCTGCTCAGCGGCCTGATCGGCGGGCTGCCGATCGCCGGCGGCGCGGTGCGCAGCACCGCCAACGTGCAGGCCGGCGCCCAGTCCAGGTGGGCCTCGGTGCTGCACGGCGTCTGGGTGCTGGCCGCCGCGCTGGCGCTGACCGGCGGGCTGCGCCGGATCCCGCTGGCTGCGCTCGCCGCACTGGTCCTGGTGGTCGGGCTGCAGATGGTCAGCTCGGCGCACATCCGCAACGTGCACCGGCACCGCGAGTTCCCGGTCTACCTCACCACCGTGATCGCCGTGGTGGCGGCCGGCGTGCTGTGGGGCGTCGCGATCGGCGCCGGCACCGCCGTCCTGCTCGCGCTCTACCGGCTGACCCGTGCCCACGTGGATGTCGGGACCGGGCCCGACGGCTCGGTCACCGTCCAGACGCACGGTCCGCTCACCTTCGCCGCCGTCCCCCGGCTCAGCCGGGCGCTGGCCGGCGTCCCGGCCGGGGCCGAGGTCACCGTGGTCCACGACGGCTCCTTCCTGGACCACGCCGCGTACGAGACCCTGCACAGCTGGCGGGCCGGGCACCAGGACGCGGGCGGCCGGGTCTCGCTGGTGACGAGGCGCCAGGACGACGAGGTGCTCGACCCCGACGGCACGGTGCGCGCGGGCAGTTCACCCGGGCCGCACCGCTGCCGGGCCTGGACGCCCTGGGTCGGCCACCACTGCATCGAGCAGCAGGAGGACCCGCACGGCCGGCTGCTGGACGGGGTCCGGGTGTTCCAGCTGCACACCGCCCCGCTGATCAGGCCCGAACTCGCCCGGCTGGCGCGGGAAGGACAGACGCCCTCCCAGCTCTTCCTGACCTGTGCGGACTCGCGGATGGTCACCAGCATGATCACCAACAGCGGGCCTGGCGACCTCTTCACGGTCCGCAACGTGGGCAACCTGGTGCCGGCCCCGTTCGAACCCGGTGCGGCCGACGATTCGGTGGCCGCCGCGGTGCAGTACGCGGTCGAGGTGCTGGAGGTGCGCTCGATCACGGTCTGCGGCCACTCCGGCTGCGGGGCGATGAAGGCCCTGCTGGACGGCGTGCACGAGCTCCCCGGTCCGCCCACCCCGCTGGCCCGCTGGCTGCGCAACGGCCGTGGCTCGCTGGACCGGCTCCGGCGAGTGCCCGCCGAGTTCGCCACCCGGTCGGTGGTGGACCCGGTGGAGCAGCTCTGCATCACCAACGTGGTCCAGCAGTTGGACCAGCTGATGGCGAACCCGGCCGTGGAGCGCCGGGTCGAGGAGGGCACCCTGCGACTGGTCGGGATGTACTTCGACTTCGCGACCGCCCAGGCCTACGTCCTGGATCGCGCCGCCGGGACGTTCAGCCCGGTCGAGGCCCGCACCGAGGGCCGTACCGAGGCCCGCACCGAGGCCCGCGGTAGCGCCCACCCCGAAACGCGACCCGGTGGGGCATCGGCCGGACGGGTGAATGAGGACGGCCGGGTTCCGTCCGATGGTGCTGGGGAGGGGCCCCAGCTGGCCGCCTGAGAGCCGGGCCCGTGTCCCCGCCGGGCGGGCCGGGGCACGGGCCCACCAGCCCTGGTAGGTTCTCCACTCCCATGCGGTCGACCGTACGGGCAGGTGTTCGGGCACCGGGCCAAAGGTCTACACCAATTCCTGGGAGCCTCTTGTCAACTGCCCCATTCGCCTGGTGAGCTGTGCGCTGGGACACACGGGACAATCCCCACGCACGGGATCGTCCCCGATCATGACTCGATGAGGAGTGCGCGTTGAGCAACGAGAGCCTGGCCAACCTGCTCAAGGAGGAGCGGCGCTTCGCCCCGCCGGCAGAGCTCGCCGCAGCCGCCAACGTCACCGCGGAC
>NZ_JBHWCL010000239.1:0-9386 GCF_042735125.1 Kitasatospora sp. NPDC059599
CCCCTTGCGAGGGGTGCCCGCCCACCGGCATGTCTGGCGCGCGTGCGGTACGTCGGCGGACCTCCCCCGAGGACACGGCCGCCGTCCGTCGTTCCCCGGACAGGAGGCCGGGGCTGCGCGCGGAGCGGATGGTGGGGTGGGTGGTAGGTCTACTTGGGCGGCTTCTTGCCGGTGACGCCCAGGTACACCAGGGGAGCGAGGTTGGGCTTGAGGTCCTTGACCTTGACGCCCCAGGAAGTGAAGGCCTTCTGGTGCTCGGCCGCCGAAGCGAGCAGCGAGACCAGGGCCCCGGCCACGGCGTTCGGGTCGAGCGACTTGTCGGCCTGACCCTTCGCCTGGAGTTCCTTGACGGCTTCCGCGAGTGGCTTGGCGACCGCGTTGAGGACCGTCATGCGGATCTTGAAGAACCGCTTGTCCCCTTCGGCGGCACCGAGCGTGACCACTCGGAGAATGGCGTCGTTCTTGCGCCAGAAGGCGAGGAATCCGTCGACCAGTTCTTCCGAAGTGGTCGGTCCGGACTTCCCTGCCCAGGACTTTCCGGCCACCAGCTCTTTGAGGGTGTCGGCGTCCTTGGCCATTTCCTCGGCGATTTCGAGGACTGCGCCCTCGACATCCGGGAAGTACTGGTAGAAGGTCGCGGGGGAGGTACCCGCCATACGGGCGACGTCGATGACCTTGACGTCCCGATAGGGCGACGTGCTGAGCATCTCGCGGAGGCAGTCGAGCAGCTTCTGCCGCGTCTCCTGTCCGCGTCGCCCGGCGACGCGACCGTCGACGGTGCGAACTTGTCCTGTCATGCCGTCAGCTTACCGTGGCACGATCTTGGCGCGATTCGGTGATGCGACTATTACTCCGCACGGGGGTTGGTATAGCGGCATCATCCGCTTCGGACGGATATTCACGGGCCCCTGTTGAAGCCCCCCCGTGTGCTTTTGATCTCACAGCGTGACGGCGAGTTCGCTGAGGGGTGGTCGGGTGACGGAGTGTGACGAGGTGGGGTGGGTCCGGGACCATCCCGAAGTGGACGGTCCGGCCTGCGGGTGCAAGCCGGGGCCGGAGCGGGCGTCAGAATCCGGCCGTTCCGTTCCCGCTGACCCGCGAGCGCTCCCGGGGCCCTCCCGGGACGGTCGCGCGGTGCTCTCCGGGCGGGGGAGGTTGGAGATGCGCCGGGCGGCATTGGAGAATCGGGTCCGGCACCACGCGGCGGGTGCGGACAACGGGGAGGTGGCAGCGGAGTGGACCAGCTGACGGCGCACGATCCGAGGCGGATCGGGCCCTTCGAGGTGCTGGGGCGGCTCGGCGCGGGCGGGATGGGCCTGGTCTACCTGGCGCGGTCCGCGTCCGGGCGACGAGTGGCCATCAAGACCGTCCGGGGGGAGCTGGCCGAGGACGAGCTGTTCCGGGTCCGCTTCGCGCGGGAGATCGCGGCCGCCAAGACGGTCGGCGGCTTCTACACGGCGGCGGTGGTGGACGCCGACGCGGACGCGCGGGTGCCCTGGCTGGCGACGGCGTACATCCCGGCGCCCTCGCTGGAGGACCTGGTCGAGGACTGCGGCCCGCTGCCGGTGGACGCCACCCGCTGGCTGGTCGCCGGCATAGCGGAGGCCCTGCAGTCGATCCACGCGGCCGGGCTGATCCACCGCGACCTCAAGCCCTCCAACGTCCTGGTGGTCGAGGACGGCCCGAAGGTGATCGACTTCGGCATCGCGGCGGGGGTCTCCAACACCCGGCTCACCATGACCAACGTCGCGGTCGGCACCCCCGCCTACATGTCCCCCGAGCAGGCCCGGGACAGCCGGACCGTCCGGGGCGCCAGCGACGTCTTCTCGCTCGGCTCCCTGATGGTCTTCTGCGCCACCGGACACCCGCCCTACCGGGGCTCCAACCCGGTCGAGACGGTGTTCCAGCTGCTGCGCGAGGAGCCGGACCTGACCGGCATGCCGCCCGAGCTGATGGACCTGGTCCGGGCCTGCATGCAGCAGGCGGCCGAGCACCGGCCCACCCCGGCGCAGATCCAGGCCGAGCTGGCCCCGCACCTCTTCTCCCGGGACGACGCCTCCGGCGAGGCCGGGGACTGGCTTCCGGCCAACGCGCTGGAGCTGATCGAGCGCAAGCGCGGCCGCCGGTCCGCGGCTGCGCGCCCGCCGCAGGGCCCGGCCGCCCCGCCGCAGCCGCCCCCGCCGCCGTACGCGGCCCCGCCGCACCCGCAGGTCCCCCCGCAGGCCCACGGGCCCGCCGACCCGCGCACCGACGCGGCCGGCCGGCACCTGCAGCCGCCCGCCGGGCCGGTGCACACCGCGCCGCCGTCCGGGGCCGAGATCCCGACCGCGAAGATCGCCTCCCCGAACAAGCACCGCGCGCCCACCGGCGGCGGCGCCGTCGAGGTGCAGCTGTCCGGCGCCTCGGTGCGGATAGGCCCGGGGCCGCGGGCCGAGCACGAGCAGCCCGGCCCGAGCACCGCCCCGGCCACGACCGACTGGGTCCGCCGGACGGCCCCCACGCCGCCGCCGCAGCCGGCCCCGGCGGCCCGCTGGCGCCCCTGGCGGTTCCGGATGTCCAACGACGTCTGGGGCACCCCGGTGGTCGCCGACGGCACGCTCTTCATCTCCAGCTTCGAGGTGCACGCGCTGGACATCGGCTCCGGCGAGCGCCGCTACAAGACCAGGGACGTCGCCTGGGCGCTCGCGGTGGACGCCGGCCGGGTGCACGCCGCCGACGGCCCGCACCTGTACACCGTGGACGCCGCGGACGGCACCGAGCGCTGGCGCACCACGCTGGACGGCTGGGTCTACTCGCTCTCCGCCGCCGACGGCGTGCTCTGCTCCGGCATCAGGGGAGGAGGCGTCCAGCTGCGCTCGGCGGCCAACGGCGCCGAGCTGTGGCGCGCCGACGACGCCCAGCAGGACTACGAGAACCCGCAGTCCGGTCCGGTCCTGGTGGGCGGCGCGGCCTACTACTACGGCGCCGGGCGGCTGCGCTGCGTCGACCCGCGCGGTGCGGGCCTGCGCTGGTCCTTCCCGGTCGGCGAGGACGTGCCCTCGCACCCGGTCGAGCGCGGCGGCGTGCTGTACGTCACGGCCGGCACCCGGGTGTACGCGCTGGACGCGGCCAGCGGGGTCGAGCGCTGGCGCTTCGAGGCCCCGGTGGTGCTGTTCACCCCGCCCGCCCTCGACGCCGACGCGGTCTACGTGGCCGACTACCTGGGAACGGTCTACGCGCTGGACGCCGCGACCGGCCTGGACCGCTGGCGCGGGGTCACCGGCAGCCGCCAGGGCGCTGAGCCGGTGGTCGTCGCGGACGGCATGGTGCTGGTCGGCAGCGGCGAGGTGCTGTACGCCTTCGAGGCGGCGACCGGCCGGGAGCGCTGGCGCTACACGGCGCGCGGCGAGATCGTCGGCTCGCCGGCGGTGGCCGACGGGCTGGTGCACCTGGGCAGCCGGGACCACTCGCTGCACACCCTGGACCTGGTGAGCGGTCAGCTGCGCTGGGAGCTCGGCACCAAGGGCGAGCTCACCGGCTCGCCGGTGGCGGTCGGCGGGCGGGTCTTCGTCGGCTCCAAGGACCGCTGCGTGTACGCGCTGGACGCCTTCTACGGCACCGCGGTGCCCGCCCGCTGAGTCCCGTTGGCGGCGGGGCGCAGGCCCCGCCGCCGCACCGGGCCGTCAGGCCCTGCGGGCGCCCGGGTGGCGGGCGCACCAGCCCTCCCACGCGGAGGCGACCATCTCTGCCACGCCGTGGCGCGCGCTCCAGCCCAGCTCGCGGTGGATCAGGTCGGCGGAGGCCACCACCCGGGCGGGGTCGCCGGGGCGGCGCGGGGTCACCTCGGCGGTGGTGTCGTAGCCGGTGACCTCGCCGATCACCGCCAGCATCTCCTGGACGCTGACGCCCTCGCCGCGGCCGATGTTGAGCACCAGCGAGGTGTCCCCGGCCGGGTCGGCGGCCAGCCGCGCGGCGGCGGCCACGTGCGCCGAGGCGATGTCGGAGACGTGGATGAAGTCGCGCACGCAGGTGCCGTCCGGCGTCGGGTAGTCGCCGCCGAAGACCCGCGGGGCCAGGCCGGCGGTGAGCCGCTCGAAGACCATCGGGATCAGGTTGAACACCCCGGCGTCGGAGAGTTCGGGGGAGGCGGCGCCGGCCACGTTGAAGTAGCGCAGGGCCACGGTGGACATGCCGTGGGCCTTCCCGGCCGCGGCGACCAGCCACTCGCCGGCCAGCTTGGTCTCGCCGTACGGGCTCATCGGGGCGCAGGGGGTGGACTCGGTGACCAGGTCGACGTCCGGCATGCCGTAGACGGCGGCGGAGGAGGAGAACAGGAAGCGCTTGACCCCGCCCTCGGCCGCGGCCTCCAGGACGGTCTGCAGGCCGATCATGTTCTCGCGGTAGTACAGGAACGGCTGCTCGACGGACTCGCCGACCTGCTTCTTGGCGGCGAAGTGCAGGACGCCCTCGACGCCGTGCTCGCGGATCGCGGCGTCCAGGACGACGCGGTCCAGGGTCGAGCCCCCGACCAGCGGGACGCCGTCCGGCAGGCGGGACGCGTCGCCGGTGCTCAGGTCGTCCAGGACGACGACGCGCTCACCGGCGTCGAGCAGCTGACGGACGACGTGCCCGCCGATGTATCCGGCACCGCCGGTGATCAACCAAGTCATGCGGCGAATCCTAGGTGTCGGCCTCGATCGGCTCTGCGGGCGAGTCCGGCCAGCGAACCGGACAAAACGGTGAAATGCTGACAAAGATGTGCGTGCTCTCATGCCCGGGCCCTCGCGGCACGGTGACGGATCGGAGGCAGCCAGGTGAGCCGTCAGAAGGAACACGCCCGCCCGCGGCCGACCGGACCCAGGCCGACCGGGCCCGGGACGGTGCTCGCGCGGCTGCTCCTGCCGGTCGCGCTGGTCGCCGTGCCGGCCCTGGCCGGGTGCAGCAGCGGCTCGTCCTCCTCCGCCTCCTCGACGCCCCCGCACGCCTCCGGCTCCTCCCCCTCCGCCACCAAGTCGGCGGCCTCCTCCACCCCCGGGCAGAGCGGGAACCAGCTCCAGGACGCGTACCAGAAGGTGATTGCCGACGTGCTGCCCTCGGTGGTGCAGATCGTCACCGGCGACAGCCTCGGCTCCGGGATCGTCTACGACGACAAGGGCGACATCGTCACCAACGCCCACGTGGTCGGCTCCGCGACCACGTTCACCGTCACCCTCGCCAACAGCACCAAGGCGCTCGACGCCGGCCTGGTCGGCAGCTACCCCGATTCCGACCTCGCGGTGATCCGGCTGAACAGCCCGCCGAGCGCCGTCAAGCCCGCGACCTTCGGCGACTCCGGAAAGGTCCAGCTCGGCCAGATCACCCTCGCCATGGGCAGCCCGCTCGGGCTCGCCGGCAGCGTCACCCAGGGCATCGTCTCGGCCACCGGGCGGACCGTCTCCGAGCCCCAGGTCGGCGGCTCACCGGGCGCCACCATCGCCAACATGGTGCAGACCTCGGCCGCGATCAACCCGGGCAACAGCGGCGGCGCGCTGGCCAACCTGGACAGCCAGGTGATCGGCATCAACACGCTCGCCGCCACCGAGCCCCAGACCAACGGCGCGGCCGCCCCCGGCATCGGCTTCGCCATCCCGTCGTCCACCGTCATCAGCATCGCCGACCAGCTGATCAAGCAGGGCAAGGTCACCAACTCCGGCCGGGCCGCCCTCGGCATCACCGCGCGGACCAGCTTCGACCAGCAGTTCCAGCCGGCCGGCGCGGTGATCGTGGCGGTCAGCCCGGGCAGTGCGGCCGCCGCGGCGGGGCTGCAGCCCGGCGACGTCATCACCAAGATCGGCGACACCCCGGTCGACTCGCTGAACGCGCTCACCACCGCACTCGCCTCGCTCGCCCCCGGCAGCACGACCACCGTCACGTACACCCGGGACGGCAACACCCAGACCGCCGACGTCACCCTCGGCACCCTGCAGTCCCCCTAGGTCCCCCTACAGCCCGCCCCCCGGCCCCGGTACGGCGCCACCGGCCGCACTCCGTGCAAGGGTTCCGCGGACCGGCCGCCGTACCGCCCCGGCGCCGGGCCCCCGTCACTGCCTCGACGGGGGCCCGGCGCCTTCGTGTGCGCCCGGCGGTCAGCGGCGGGCCGCGCGGGTGCGCCAGGGCAGCTCGACGGTGACGGTGGTCGGGCCGCCCTCCGGGCTGTCCACCAGGAAGACCCCGTCCACCGCGCGGATCCGCTCCGCCAGCCCGGCCAGGCCGCTGCCCGGGTAGGGCGCCGCACCGCCCTTGCCGTCGTCCTGGACCAGCACCATCAGCTGGTCGTCCGAGCGCCAGACGTCGACCGCGGCGGTGCGGGCGCCGGCGTGCTTGGAGACGTTGGTCAGCAACTCGCTGACGGTGAAGTAGGCGATGCCCTCGACCGCCGAGTCCGGGCGCTCGGGCTCGCCGTCCCGGCCGGACAGGTCGACGTTCACCTTGACGCCGCCGGGGACGGTGCAGCGGGCCGCGACCGCGGACAGCGCCGCGTCCAGACCGCGGTCGGTGAGCACCGCCGGGTGGATGCCGCGGGCGAGGTCGCGCAGCTCCTGCAGGGCCAGCTTCACCTCGCCGTGCGCGTTGTCGACCATCTTCGCGGCGGCCGCCATGTCCGCCTCGCTCTCCACCTCGCGCAGCCGCTCCTTCGCCATGCCGAGGTCCATCGCCAGCGCGACCAGCCGGGCCTGGGCGCCGTCGTGCAGGTCCCGCTCGATCCGGCGCAGGTCCGCGGCGGCGGTGTCGACCACGGTGCCGCGGTCGTCCTCCAGCTCGCGCACCCGCTCGGCGAGGGCGCCCGGGAAGAGCAGCGTCTCGACCAGGATCCGGTCGACCGCGGCCATGCCGCGGATCACCCACGGCAGCAGCGGCCACAGCACCAGGACCGAGACCAGGGTCAGGGTGAAGCTGAGGATGCCCCAGGGCAGCATCAGCACGTTGTAGAGCGCCGTGCGCCAGTTCAGCAGGTCGGTGAGGTGCGCGATGGTGAAGCCGACCGTGCCCGGGCGGCGCGGGCGCACCGGCTCCGGCTCCTCGATCCGTGAGCCGTGGGCCGACCGCGCCCGGCGGCGGCCCTGGGCGCCGAGGAACCGCTGGGCGGCCAGTCCGGCGGCCAGCAGCGGCAGGCCGACCACGGTCACGGACAGCCCCAGGCCGACCGAGAGCGAGACGATCGCGAGGACGAAGCCGGCGATGCCGAGCGGCAGGTTCAGCAGCAGGTGCCCGGCCTGGCGCCACATTCGGGCGCCGTACAGGGGTGGGCGCTCCGTCCGGGCGTCCTGCTCCTCGGTGGCGTCCACGGCGCGGCGGTGCAGCGGCTTCATCCGGATCTACCGTCCCTCTTGATCGTGCGGCTGGACCAAGCTTCCCGAACGGGGGGCGGCGGGTGCCATGGGGGTGATACATCTTCCCGGCCGGGGGTTATCCCCACCCCCTGTCCCGACCGCCGGGTGTTCACCGGGGTGTCCACGGGCCGTCTTGTGGAGTGGGCAGGGTTCGGGGGGAGCGGAGCCGTCCCCTTAGACTCACGCATTGGCCATGGTTGTGGCCGTGGTTATGACTGTGCGAGGAAACGTCGTAGAACTGCCTTGAGGGGCGGATTCACGGCCGAGGTGGAGGCGAAGGCATGGAGGGGCAGCACGCGGCTGCCGTCGCGGCCGACCCGGCGGCCGGCAGCGGCTACTTCGACGCGTACGCCGCGATGGGCCTGCTGGCCGTCGTCGGGGTGCTCTTCGTGACCGTGGCGTTCACCGCCAACCGCCTGCTGCGGCCGGTGGTCCACTCACCCGAGAAACTCCTCGCGTACGAGTGCGGCGTGGACCCGGTGGGGGAGGACTGGGCGCACACCCAGGTCCGGTACTACGTGTACGCCTTCCTGTACGTGATCTTCGCGGTCGACGCGATCTACCTGTTCCCGTGGGCGACCGTCTTCGCCACCGCCGGGTACGGCGCCGGAACGCTGGTCGAGATGTTCCTCTTCATCGGCTTCCTCGCGGTCGGGCTGCTCTACGCCTGGAAGAAGGGCGTTCTGGAATGGACGTGACCCACTCCCACCCGCACGGCACGCAGGGCGGTCCCGTCCCGCTCGGCCTGCCGGACCCCGCGCACCCCGGCGCCGTCGAGCGCCGCAGCATCGGGCCGCTGGCCCGGCTCGCACCGGACCCGGTCAAGGTGGTGCTCAACTGGGGCCGCCGCTACAGCCTCTGGTGCTTCAACTTCGGCCTGGCCTGCTGCGCGATCGAGTTCATCGCCGCGTCCATGGCCAAGCACGACTTCATCCGGATGGGCGTCATCCCGTTCGCGCCGGGTCCCCGTCAGGCGGACCTGATGATCGTCTCCGGGACGGTCACCGACAAGATGGCGCCAGCCGTCAAGCGCCTCTACGAGCAGATGCCCGAGCCGAAGTACGTCATCTCCTTCGGCGCCTGCTCGAACTCCGGCGGGCCCTACTGGGACTCGTACTCGGTCACCAAGGGCGTGGACCAGATCATCCCGGTCGACGTCTACGTGCCCGGCTGCCCGCCCCGGCCCGAGGCGCTGCTCCAGGGCATCCTCAAGCTGCAGGAGAAGATCGCCGAGGAGTCCCTGCCCGGCCGCTACACCGCGCCCACGGCGGCGCTGCGCCGACCGCTGGTGGCGGGGCCCCAGTCCGGGGCCAAGGCCGGGCCCCAGTCCGGGTCGCCGACCGGGTCGCCGGCCGGTTCCGAGACCGGGGCTTCGAACGAGGGAGGGGTCTCGTGACCACGGCCGAGCAGTGCGCGGCGTCGGTCGGGGAGTGGGCGACCGGCGCCGAGGCGTACGGGCTGATCACCGTCGACGTCCCGGCCGAGAACTGGATCGAGGCGCTCACCAACGCCCGGGACGTCCTGGGCCTGGGCTTCTTCGACTGGCTGAGCGCCGTCGACGAGCTCGCCGAGGGCTTCTCCGTGGTCGCGCACCTCGCCGCCGTCGAGGCGCCGGGCGTCCGGCACCTCGCGCTGCGCACCAGGGTGCCGCGCGACGGGGCGGCGCTGCCGACCGCCGTCGCCGTCTACGCCGGTGCCGCCTGGCACGAGCGCGAGACGCACGAGATGTTCGGCATCGACTTCCCCGGGCACCCCCACCTGGCCACCCTGCTGCTGCCGGACGGCTTCGAGGGGCACCCGCTGCGCAAGGAGTTCGTGCTCGCGGCCCGGGTCGCCAAGGACTGGCCGGGCGCCAAGGAGCCGGGCGAGTCGGACCACGGCGGCGGGCCCGCCCGGCGCAAGATGCAGCCGGCCGGCGTGCCGGACCCGAACGAGTGGGGCCCGCTCAAGGGCACCCTGCCGCCGGTCGCCGCGCGGCCCGCCCGCGGTGCGCGGGCGGCCGGCGCGGCGGCGCGCACGCCCAGGGCGGCCGCGGCC
>NZ_JBHWCL010000240.1:0-9115 GCF_042735125.1 Kitasatospora sp. NPDC059599
CGCCCCGGGGCGCAACCCGGGGGCCGCCTTCTCGTTGTCCCGCGCCACGGCCGCTACTGGCCGGCGACGTCCGGGGTCACCGGGTCCGGCCCGGCGTGCGGGTCGGCGTCCAGCGGCACCTCCTGGCCGCTGGTCCGGTCGACCACCGTCCGCCCGGCCAACGGCGAGCGCAGGTCGGCCGACACCGACTGCCGCTTGGCCAGCGCGTTGCAGACCTGTCCGGGCTGCAGGGCGGGCTTGCCCGGCACGACCACGACGTCGACCCGGCCCGGCTGCGACTCGTCCGCCTTCAGCGCGTACGTCGTGCAGACCCCGCCGAAGAAGTAGACGGTCAGCTTGGTGGTGCCGTCCACCCGGTACGCCACCGGCGGGTGCGCGGGCGAGCCCGAGCCGTTCGGGTTCGGCTCCCCCGGCGCGATCCCGTTGACCGGGGGAGTGCCCGGCGCCGGCTGCCCCGGAGCGGGCGAGGCCGGAGTGGGGACGAAGTCGGTCGGTGGCGCCGTGGGCGGCCGGCCGGCGTCCGAGGGGCTCCCCGTCGGAGCCGCCGCGGAGGGGCTGCCGGAGGGCGCCGGGGCCTGCGGGGAGGCGGAACCGGTGGCCGCGCCGCTCGTCGCCGAGTCCGAGGCGGGCTTGCCGTCCCCGTTGCACCCGGCCACCGTCATCACCGCCGCCAGCGCCAGGGCCGCCAGGGCCACCGCCCGCCGACCGCGCCGGGGCATCGTCTCCAGATCCATCTGCACATCCTCCCGAGAGCTCAGCGGCGCCGCCTCCTCGGCCGCTCCGCGCGGATGTGACGTGCCCCGGACGGATCCGGTTCCGTGTCGGTCCGGGACCGGCTCAGAGGCCGTACTCGGCCATCCCCGCGACCACCCGCTGCGCCCCGGACGGGACGCGGAAGCCGGCGGACGCGGGGGCGGTGGGCTCCGGGCCGGTCGCCAGCAGCGGCCAGAACCGGCGCAGCCGCCGGGAGGAGTCCAGCAGGGCGTCGAGGGTCTCGCCGTCCTCGGCCCGCAGGCCGGGCAACGGGGACTGGTCGGTCTTCATCGGGCATCGCTCCGATCCAGAGCCGCGGCGGCTCCGCCGCGGTCGACGTCGGGGCCCGCCCGCGGCGGGCCTCCTGAGGCCGACCCTAGGCCGGGCCTCGTCCCGCCCACCAGTGCTACCCGGAGGTAGTACACGTTCGACGGCAACGGGTGCCACCATGGCCGAGGGGGGCGGCAACTTGCGGCACTGTTGCCGGGGCACGTCCCGGGGCCGGTACCGTGAGTGGGTTCATCCGCGCCTGCCCGCTGGCCCCGCAGCCATCCTGAGGAGACCTTCCGTGCGTATCGCCGTCGCCGGCTCGATCGCCACCGACCACCTGATGACGTTCCCCGGCCGGTTCGCCGACCAGCTCGTCGCCGAGCAGTTGCACACCGTGTCGCTGTCCTTCCTGGTCGACACCCTGGACATCCGCCGCGGCGGGGTCGCCCCGAACATCGCCTTCGGCATGGGTGTGCTCGGGCTCCGCCCGGTCCTCGTCGGTGCCGCCGGCGCGGACTTCGCCGAGTACCGCAGCTGGCTGGAGCGCAACAACGTGGACTGCGACTCCGTCCACATCTCCGAGACCCGGCACACGGCCCGCTTCATGTGCACCACGGACCAGGACCACAACCAGATCGCCTCGTTCTACACGGGTGCCATGGCCGAGGCCCGCAACATCGAGCTGAAGCCGATCGCCGACCGCGTCGGCGGCCTGGACCTCGTCCTGATCGGTGCCGACGACCCGCAGGGCATGGTCCGCCACACCCAGGAGTGCCGCACCCGCGGCTACGCCTTCGCCGCCGACCCCTCCCAGCAGCTGGCCCGCCTGGAGGGCGAGGACATCCGCGAGATCGTCGACGGCGCCGCGTACCTCTTCACCAACGAGTACGAGGCCGCGCTCATCGAGAGCAAGACCGGCTGGGACTCCGACGAGCTGCTCACCCGCGTCGGCACCCGGGTCACCACCCTGGGCAGCAAGGGCGTCCGGATCGAGCGCAAGGGCGAGGCCCCGATCCTGGTCGGCTGCGCCCGCGAGGAGGCCAAGCTCGACCCGACCGGCGTCGGCGACGCCTTCCGGGCCGGTTTCCTCGCAGGCCTGTCCTGGGACCTCGAACTGGAGCGCTCCGCCCAGCTCGGCTGCATGCTGGCCACCCTGGTCATCGAGACCGTCGGCACCCAGGAGTACGAGCTGCGCCCGGCCGCCTTCCTGAAGCGCTTCGAGGACAGCTACGGCGCCGAGGCGGCCGCCGAGATCCGCGCGCACCTGGTCAAGTAGTCCGCCGCACGACGAGGTAGGCCGAGCCCCGGTCGCCGCCGTAGTCGGCGGCCGGGGCCTCGCCCGCGTACTCCTGTCCGCGCATCCCGCACCAGGCCGGGATGTCCAGCCGGGCCGCCTCGTCGTCGGCCAGCACGACGACCGTGCCGCCCGGCGGCACCTCGCCGATCCGCTTCGCCAGCTCGATCACCGGCAGCGGGCACCGCTTGCCCAGCGCGTCGATCACCAGCAGCGACTCCGGGGCCGCGGCGGCCGCCCCCGGCGCCGGCAGGTCCAGCCCGAGCGGCGCCCGGACCCCGGCCACCAGCTCCGGCAGCACCGCGAGGAAGCGCTCCACGTCCGCCTCGGCCGTCCCGTACGGCAGCGAGACCCGGACGTTGCCCTCGGTGAGCACCCCCATCGCCGCCAGCACGTGACTGGGCGTCAGCGTGGACGAGGTGCAGGAGGAACCGGAGGAGACCGCGAAGCCCGCCCGGTCCAGCTCGGTCAGCAGCACCTCGCCGTCCACGTACAGGCAGGAGAAGGTGACGATGTGGGGCAGTCGCCGCACCGGGTCGCCGACCACCTCGACCTCGGGCACCAGCTGCGGCACCCGGGCCCGGATCCGCTCGACCAGCGCGTGCAGCCGGGCGTTCTCCCGCTCGGCCCCGGCCCGCACCGCGCGCAGCGAGGCCGCCGCGGCGACGATCGCCGGGACGTTGACGTAGCCGGGCACCCGGCCGCCCTCGCGCTCGTCGGCCGGCAGCGGCGAGGCGTACCGGACGCCCTTGCGCACCGCCAGCACCCCGACCCCGGGCGGTCCGCCCCACTTGTGCGCGCTCGCGGTCAGCAGCGACCAGCCCGTCGGGACGTCCACCCGCCCGGCGCTCTGCGCCGCGTCCACCAGCAGCGGGACACCGGCCCCGGCGCACAGCGCGGCGACCTCGCCGACCGGCTGGACCGTCCCCACCTCGTGGTTGGCGCTCTGCAGCGCGGCCACCGCGGTGTCCGGGCGCAGCAGCGCGCCGAAGGCCGCCGGGTCGACCCGTCCGCCCCGGTCCACCGGCACCACCGAGACCCCGCCCCCCGCGTCGCCGTGGCGCTCGGCGACGTGCAGCACGCTTGAGTGCTCCACCGCGGAGTGCACCAGGTGGCCGCCGCGCCGGCGGTTCCCGGCCAGGGCGCCGAGCAGGCCGAGCTGGACGGCCTGCGTCCCGCTGGCGGTGAAGGCGATCTCGTCGGCCCGCGCGCCCAGGACCTCGGCGACCGTCTCGCGGGCGGCGTCCAGCAGCAGCCGGGCCTGCCGGCCGGAGCGGTACAGTCGGGCCGGGTCGGCCCAGCCCTCGTCCAGGGCGGCGGTCAGCGCCTGCCGGGCGACGGGGTGCAGGGGGGCCGTCGAGGCCGCGTCGAAGTACACGGTCACATTTAACGGCACACCCGGGGCGCCGTCCGGTCCGCCCGCGCAGCTCACCCGGCGTCAGTCGATCACCCCGAATGTCCGCTTCGTCCGTGTCCGACGGGTCGTCACGGGCGTTGTCCGAGGTCATCCCCCGATCGGGCGTACGGACCTCGAATGCCTACGATGACCTGCGGCGCAGCCCTTGCCGGGCCTGATCGGGCGACCGGGCGGCGCGTTACCGGGGGCTGCCCGTCAGGAGCGCATAAGGCTGGAGTAGGGTTTGGCCCGCATAAGCATTCAAACCGTGCCCGTGGACGGGTCGCCGGGGAGGCTCACACTCCTCTCCCGGGGCGACGCGAAGGCGGGCGAGACTTCGGGAAGGCGCTACGTGAGTCCCAACGGCTCCGACCGCTCGCCGCGGCGCACGATGCGGCGGAAGCTGCCTCAGGCGCTGGCACTGGGCCTCGTCATCGCGACCGCCACCGGCTGCTCGGCCAACGACCTCCCCAGGCTTGGCCTCCCGAGCCCCGTCACTTCGGAAGGGCCCCTGGTCCTCCACATGTGGCAGGGGTCCTGGATTGCGGCGCTGGTGGTCGGTGCTCTGATGTGGGGTCTGATCATCTGGAGCGTGATCTTCCACCGGCGCAAGCGCACCGGTGTGGAGATCCCCCCGCAGACCCGGTACAACGTGCCCATCGAGGCGCTCTACACCGCGGTCCCCATCATCATCGTGTCGGTGCTCTTCTACTTCGTCGCCCGCGACGAAGCGACGCTGACCTCCACGTCCGCGAAGCCGCAGCACTACGTCAACGTGGTCGGCTTCCAGTGGAGCTGGGCGTTCAACTACGAGAACACCGAGAACCCCGACCCGGCCAACAAGGACGCCGCGTACGACGTCGGCACCCCCAAGGACGAGCCGACGCTCTGGCTGCCGGTCAACGAGTCGGTGCAGTTCCGGCTCACCTCTCGTGACGTGATCCACGACTTCTGGCCCATCAACTTCTTGATGAAGATGGACGTCGTGCCGGGCGTGGTGAACAAGTTCGAGGTCACGCCGACCGTCAAGGGCGAGTACAGGGGCAAGTGCGCCGAGCTCTGCGGCGTCGACCACTCGCGCATGCTGTTCAACGTCAAGGTCGTCGACCGCGCCGACTACGACAAGCACCTGGCCGAGCTTCGCGCCAAGGGCCAGAACGGTGCGGTTCCCTCTGGCCTCATCTCCATGGGAAGTGAAGAGAAGTGACCATCCTCAACGAGCCCGCCGCGGCCGGCGGGGGCGCCGAGGCCGTCACGGTCGGGGCGCAGCGGACCCGGAAGCCGGGTTCGACCATCATCAAGTGGTTGACCACCACTGACCACAAGACGATCGGCACCCTGTACCTGGGCACGTCGTTCGCCTTCTTCCTGATCGGTGGCATCCTCGCCCTGGTCATGCGCGCCGAGCTGGCTCGTCCCGGGACCCAGATCCTGTCGAACGAGCAGTTCAACCAGGCGTTCACCATGCACGGCACGATCATGCTGCTGATGTTCGCGACGCCGCTGTTCGCGGGCTTCTCGAACTGGATCATGCCGCTGCAGATCGGCGCCCCGGACGTGGCGTTCCCGCGTCTGAACATGTTCGCGTACTGGCTGTACCTCTTCGGTTCGACCATCGCGGTGGCGGGCTTCGTGACCCCGAACGGCGCCGCCGACTTCGGTTGGTTCGCCTACTCCCCGCTGTCGGACGCGGTGCACTCGCCCGGCGTCGGCGGCGACATGTGGATCATGGGTCTGGCCTTCTCCGGCTTCGGCACGATCCTCGGTGCGGTCAACTTCATCACCACGATCATCTGCATGCGCGCCCCGGGCATGACGATGTTCCGGATGTCGATCTTCGTCTGGAACGTCCTGCTGACCTCGGTCCTGGTCCTGCTGGCCTTCCCGGTCCTGGCCGCCGCGCTGTTCGCCCTGGAGGCGGACCGCAAGTTCGGTGCCCACGTCTTCGACCCGGCCAACGGCGGGGCGATGCTGTGGCAGCACCTGTTCTGGTTCTTCGGCCACCCCGAGGTGTACATCATCGCGCTGCCGTTCTTCGGCATCGTGTCGGAGATCATCCCGGTCTTCAGCCGCAAGCCGATGTTCGGCTACTCCGGCCTGATCGCGGCCACCATCGCGATCGCCGGTCTGTCCGTGACGGTGTGGGCCCACCACATGTACGTCACCGGCCAGGTGCTGCTGCCGTTCTTCTCCTTCATGACCTTCCTGATCGCGGTCCCGACCGGTGTGAAGTTCTTCAACTGGGTCGGCACCATGTGGAAGGGCTCGCTGAGCTTCGAGACCCCGATGCTCTGGACGGTCGGCTTCCTGGTCACCTTCCTCTTCGGTGGTCTGACCGGTGTCCTGCTGGCCTCCCCGCCGATCGACTTCCACGTCTCGGACTCGTACTTCGTCGTCGCTCACTTCCACTACGTGGTCTTCGGCACCGTCGTCTTCGCGATGTTCGCCGGCTTCCACTTCTGGTGGCCGAAGATGACCGGCAAGATGCTGGACGAGCGCCTCGGCAAGATCACCTTCTGGACGCTGTTCTTCGGCTTCCACGCGACCTTCCTGGTGCAGCACTGGCTCGGCGCGGAGGGCATGCCCCGCCGCTACGCCGACTACCTGGCCTCGGACGGGTTCACCACCCTGAACACCGTGTCGACCATCGGCTCCTTCGTGCTCGGCCTGTCGATCCTGCCGTTCCTCTACAACGTCTGGAAGACCGCCAAGTACGGCGAGAAGGTCACCGTTGACGACCCGTGGGGCTTCGGCCGCTCCCTGGAGTGGGCGACCTCCTGCCCGCCGCCGCGGCACAACTTCCTCACGCTGCCCCGGATCCGCTCCGAATCCCCGGCCTTCGACCTCCACCACCCGGAGATCGCCGCGCTGGACTACCTGGAGAACCACGGTGAGCCGGCCAAGCACCTCGCCGGTGTGACCCCGGCGAAGTACGACGCCCCGAAGCTGGGCAAGGGCAAGCAGGAGGGTGACGCCTGATGAAGGAACAGGGAAAGATCTTCCTGGGCCTGTCGGTCTTCGTACTGGCCATGGCCATCACGTACGGCCTGTGGACCAACAACGCGGAGGGCCCGGGCCTGGAGGCCGCCGGCACCACCGCGCTGTTCCTGGCCTTCGCGCTCTGCGCGTTCATCGGCTACTACCTCGCCTTCACCGCCCGCCGGGTGGACAGCGGCGCGGGTGACAACCCCGAGGCCGAGGTCGCGGACGACGCCGGCGAGCTGGGCTTCTTCGCCCCGCACAGCTGGCAGCCGCTCTCGCTGGCGCTCGGTGGCGCGCTCGCCTTCATGGGCGTGATCTTCGGCTGGTGGCTGATGTTCTGGGCCGCCCCGATCATCCTGATCGGCATCTTCGGATGGGTCTTCGAGTTCTACCGGGGCGAGAACCAGAACCAGTAGGTTCCGCTTCCGACACCAGGGCCGGTCCTCCCGCACGGGAGGACCGGCCCTGGTGCGTCCGCGGGGTGGCGGCCTCACTCTGGCGGGTGAACGCGAGGTCCCTCGGATGTCGCTCAGACCGAAAGCGTTCCTACGATCTGATCAATCGTGCGAACCCTCGGAGGCGGTCATGGCCGACAGGCGCGGAACCGCAGGTATCGGCAGCATCTCGCTGGCCCTCGCAGTGCTGGCCCCGCTGGCCGCCTGCTCGTCCGGCGGCGACGAGTCCGCCGGCCCGCACCGGATCGACGCGGCCCCACTGGTCCACCTCTCGGCGGACGGCAAGGTGGACCCCGCCCAGCCGGTCACCGTCACGGCCGTGCAGGGCAGCCGGCTCACCGACGTGACCGTGGTGGGCCCGGACGGCCGGGTGGTCGCGGGCAAGCTCGCCGACGACCAGCGCAGCTGGCAGACCACCGGACGGCTGAAGGCCGCCACGGCGTACTCCGTCCGCATCTCCGCGGACGACGGCAAGGGCGGCCGGGGCGACACCACCGCCGACTTCAGCACCCTCGCCGCGCAGCGCCTGCTCACCGCCAAGCTCGGCCCGGACTCCTCCGGCACCGGCGTCTACGGGGTCGGCCAGCCGCTCACCGTGCAGCTCTCCGAGGCGGTGAAGGACCCGCAGGCCCGCCAGGAGGTCGAGCAGTCCCTGACCGTCACCTCCCAGCCCGCCGTCACCGGCGCCTGGTACTGGGTGGACGACAAGAACCTGCACTTCCGCCCGGAGGAGTACTGGCCGGCCGGGACGACCGTCGCGCTGTCCTTCGACGGCACCGGCAGCCGGATCGCGGACGGCCTCTACGGCGGCGACCGCAGCTCGCTGCGGCTGCGGATCGGCGAGCGGGTCGAGTCGGTGGTCGACGCGGCCGCCCACGAGCTCACCCTGAAGCGTGACGGCGAGGTCGTGCGGACCATCCCGGTCACCACCGGCAAGCCCGGCTTCGACACCCGCAACGGCGTCAAGGTGGTGCTCGGCCAGGAGCGGTCGGTCCGGATGAGCGGCGAGACCATCGGCATAGCCGCCGGCAGCGCGGAGTCGTACGACCTCGACGTGCAGTGGGCCACCCGGGTGACCTGGAGCGGCGAGTACGTCCACGCGGCGCCCTGGTCGGTCGGCTCGCAGGGCGTGGCGAACGTCAGCCACGGCTGTACCGGCATGAGCACCGACAACGCCAAGTGGTTCTACCAGAACACCCGGGTGGGGGACCTGGTGACGGTGGTCAACAGCAACGGCGCCGCGATGGAGGCGTTCGGCAACGGCTTCGGGGACTGGAACGTCCCCTGGACGGACTGGGTCAAGCACAGCGCCGTCGGACAGCCCCTCAGCACCAGCCTCCCGGCCGCCCAGGCCCCGGCCGCGGGGATGATCCGCCCGGAGGTCTGACCCCCCGTCCGGACCCCCTCGACGGCCCGCTGCTAGACCTCGGGGTGCGTCCCGGGGTAGGCCAGCCCCAGGGCGGTGACCGCCGCGGCGAGGGCGTCCGGGTGCGACAGCCCGAGGCGGTGCGCGCGCTCGGCGTACTCGGTGGCGGCCGCGGCGGCCAGCCGGTGCGCGGTGTCCCCGGCGGCGGCGATCAGCGTGCCGCGCCGACCGTGGGTCTCCACCACGCCGTCCGCCTCCAGCTCCTTGTACGCCCGGGCGACGGTGCCGGCGGCCAGCCCCAGGTCCTCGGCCAGGGCCCGGACGGTGGGCAGCCGCAGCCCGGTGGGCAGGTCTCCGGTGCGGGCCCCCTCGGCGATCTGGGCACGGATCTGCTCGTACGGGGGAGTGGCGGAGTGGGGGTCGACGGAGAGCTGCACGGGAGGCTCCTGGGACGGGGACGGGCACGGGTGCGGGAAGCCCGAGGGGCGCGCGGCCGGTGTTCCAAAAACTCGCCGGGGCCCCCAGGGGGGGGGGGGGGGGTGGCTAGGTTGGAGTGGGGGCGGGGGGGTTGGTGATTGTTAGTGGGGATTAAAAAGAAA
>NZ_JBHWCL010000241.1:0-8975 GCF_042735125.1 Kitasatospora sp. NPDC059599
CCGGCCGTCGCCGTTTCCGGACGTCCCCGGCACACCCGAATTGGTAGAGACCACTGGCCCGTGACCAACTGCCCGACGGACCAAGGGCGGACGGCCTGAAATCGGGTTTGGGGCACGCCACGCCCAGTCTCAGCAGGCGGCGCGATGTGCCCTCCCAGGCCCGGGAGGGGTAGGGTCATAGGCGGTCGGGGACTTCCCAAATCTCACCCCCGTCGGGCTCCGGCCCGGCGTACCTAACGAGGAGATCGGTTCGTGACGATCCGGGTAGGCATCAACGGCTTCGGCCGCATCGGCCGCAACTTCTTCCGCGCGGTCAAGGCCCAGGGCGCGGACATCGAGATCGTCGGTGTCAACGACCTCACCGACACGAAGACCCTGGCTCACCTGCTCAAGTACGACACCACCCTGGGTACCCTCCAGGCCGAGGTCTCGCACACCGAGGACAGCATCACCGTCGACGGCCACACCTTCAAGGTGACCGCCGAGCGTGACCCGGCCAACCTCCCGTGGGCCGCCCTGGGCGCCGACATCGTCGTCGAGTCCACCGGCATCTTCACCAAGGCGGAGGCTGCGAAGAAGCACCTCACCGCCGGTGCCAAGAAGGTCATCATCTCGGCCCCCGCCACCGACGAGGACGTCACCATCGTCCTGGGTGTCAACGACGAGAAGTACGACGCCGCCAACCACCACGTCATCTCCAACGCCTCCTGCACCACCAACTGCGTGGCGCCGATGGCGAAGGTGCTGAACGAGAGCTTCGGCATCGTCAAGGGTCTGATGACCACCGTCCACGCGTTCACCAACGACCAGGTGACCCTGGACTTCCCGCACAAGGACCTGCGCCGTGCTCGTGCGGCCTCGCAGAACATCATCCCGACCTCGACCGGTGCCGCCAAGGCGACCGCCCTGGTCCTGCCGGAGCTGAAGGGCAAGCTGGACGGCACCTCGCTGCGCGTCCCGGTCCCGACCGGTTCCATCACGGACCTGGTCGTCACGCTGGAGCGCGAGGTCACCAAGGACGAGGTCAACGCGGCCTTCCAGAAGGCCGCGCAGGAGGGCCCGCTCAAGGGCATCCTGGCCTACACCGAGGACCCGATCGTCTCCTCGGACATCGTCAACGACCCGGCCTCGTGCATCTTCGACAGCCAGCTCACCATGGTCCAGGGCAACCAGGTCAAGGTGCTCGGCTGGTACGACAACGAGTGGGGCTACTCGAACCGCGTCGTCGACCTGGTCACCCTCGTCGGTGGGCAGCTCTGACGCGGTGGGAGCTGACGTGATGTAGGGGCGAGGGCCCGGACGGCGCACCATGCCGACCGGGCCCTCGCTCCGCGCTCAAGGACTTCTCAGGCGGCCCCTGCGCCGTGCCGCCTCTGCGCATCGACCATCTCCCCAGGAGTAACCGAATCCCCGTGAAGACCATCGAAGAGCTCATCGAAGCCGGTGTCGCAGGCAAGCGCGTGTTCGTGCGCGCCGACCTGAACGTGCCGCTGGACGGCGAGACGATCACCGACGACGGCCGGATCCGCGCCGTCGCCCCGACCATCGCCAAGCTGGCGGAGGCCGGCGCGAAGGTCGTCGTCGCCTCGCACCTCGGCCGCCCCAAGGGCGCGCCGGACCCGCAGTTCTCCCTCGCGCCGGCGGCCAAGCGGCTCGGCGAGATCCTCGGCAAGGACGTCGCCTTCGCCACCGACACCGTCGGGGACAGCGCCGCGGCGACCGTCGCCGCGCTGGGCGACGGCGAGGTCGCGCTGCTGGAGAACCTGCGCTTCAACGCCGGTGAGACCAGCAAGGACGACGCCGAGCGCCGCGCCTTCGCCGAGCAGCTCGCCGCGCTGGCCGACCTGTACGTCGGTGACGGCTTCGGCGCCGTGCACCGCAAGCACGCCTCGGTGTTCGACCTGCCGGGGCTCCTGCCGCACGCCGCGGGCGACCTGATCGCCACCGAGGTCGGCGTGCTGAAGAAGCTGACCGACGAGGTGCGGCGCCCCTACGTCGTGGTGCTCGGCGGCGCCAAGGTGTCCGACAAGCTCGGCGTGATCGACAACCTGCTGAAGAAGGCCGACCGGATCCTGATCGGCGGCGGCATGGCGTACACCTTCCTCAAGGCCAAGGGCCACGAGGTCGGCATCTCGCTGCTGCAGGCCGACCAGATCCCGGTCTGCCTGGAGTACCTGGCCGAGGCCGAGAAGCGGGGCGTCGAGTTCGTCCTGCCGGTCGACGTCCTGGTCTCCGCCGAGTTCCCGGACCTCAAGGGGAAGACCCCGGCGAACCCGGACCTCGTCGCCGCGGACGCGATCCCGGCCGACAAGGAGGGCCTGGACATCGGCCCGAAGACCCGCGAGCTGTACGCGGCCAAGCTGGCCGACGCCGGCACGGTGTTCTGGAACGGCCCGATGGGCGTTTTCGAGCACCCGGACTACGCGAACGGCACCAAGGCCGTCGCGCAGGGCCTGCTGGACAGCGACGCGTTCACCGTGGTCGGCGGCGGCGACTCCGCCGCGGCCGTCCGCATCCTGGGCTTCGACGAGAACGCCTTCGGACACATCTCGACCGGCGGCGGCGCGAGCCTCGAGTACCTGGAGGGCAAGACCCTTCCCGGTCTCGCCGCTCTGGAGGACTGACGAACATGACCGACCGTCTCCCGCTCATGGCGGGCAACTGGAAGATGAACCTCAACCACCTTGAGGCCATCCAGCACACCCAGAAGCTGGCGTTCGCGCTGGCCGACAAGGACTACGAGGCCGTCGAGGTCGCCGTCCTGGTGCCGTTCACCGACCTGCGTTCGGTGCAGACCCTGGTCTTCGGCGACAAGCTGAAGATCAAGTACGGCTCGCAGGACATCTCGCAGCACGACGGCGGGGCCTACACGGGCGAGGTCTCCGGCCCGATGCTGGCCAAGCTCCAGTGCACCTACGCGGTGATCGGCCACTCGGAGCGCCGGCAGTACCACGGCGAGAACGAGGAGATCGTCAACGCCAAGGTGAAGGCCGCCTACCGCGCCGGGATCACCCCGATCCTGTGCATCGGCGAGCCGCTGGACGTCCGCAAGGCGGGCACCCACGTCGAGCACACCCTGGCCCAGCTGGACGGCGCCCTCGCGGACGTCCCGGCCGACCAGGCCGAGTCGATCGTGGTCGCCTACGAGCCGGTCTGGGCGATCGGCACCGGCGAGGTGGCCACCCCGGAGGACGCGCAGGAGGTCTGCGCCGCCATCCGCAAGCGGATCGCCGAGCTGTACGACGCCGAGCTGGCCGGCAAGGTCCGCGTGCTGTACGGCGGTTCGGTGAAGTCGTCGAGCGCGGCCGGCCTGATGGCCAAGCCCGACATCGACGGTGGCCTGATCGGCGGTGCCTCGCTGGACGCCGACGAGTTCGTCAAGATCGTGCGCTACCGTGAGCAGGCAGTAGGCTAACGCCGCCGCAGCAACGTAGGCTTTGGGGCCGGACCGCCGTACGCGGCCCGGCCCCTTCGCCGAAGATACGAGAGAGTTGGTCCCGTCGTGGTTCTCGGGTTCTCGATTGCCCTGATCATCTTCAGTCTGCTGATGATCCTCCTGGTGCTGCTGCACAAGGGGAAGGGCGGCGGCCTGTCGGACATGTTCGGTGGTGGCGCGATGTCCACCGGCGGCGGCTCGGCGGTGGCCGAGCGCAACCTGGACCGCATCACCATCGTGGTCGGCCTGGGCTGGTTCGCCAGCATCATCGTGCTCAGCCTGCTGCTGAAGTACAAGAGCTGACACAAGCCTGACGCCCCGTCGCCCGAGCGCCTATCCTGGGACGGTCGGGTGCGGAGGCGGTGGTGGCGGAGGCTTAACTCCTGCTTACACTAGGACGACTTTCGCCACCGACGCGCACCGCGGCGGGTCGGCGCACCAGTACGCAGGGAGTCAGACCGTGGCAAGTGGCAATGCCATTCGTGGCAGCAGGGTTGGGGCCGGCCCGATGGGCGAGGCGGAGCGCGGCGAGTCCGCCCCGCGCAACCGGATCTCCTTCTGGTGCGCCAACAAGCACGAGACCCGGCCCAGCTTCGCCGCCGAAGCGGCGATCCCGGACACCTGGGACTGCCCGCGCTGCGGCTTCCCGGCGGGGCAGGACCAGCACAACCCGCCGGCGCCCTCGCGCAACGAGCCGTACAAGACCCACCTCGCCTACGTCCGTGAGCGGCGCACCGACGCCGACGGCGAGGCGATCCTGGCCGAGGCGCTGGCGAAGCTGCGCGGCGAGATCTGAGTCGACCGGACAACCGAGAAGGGCGCCACCGTCGAGTGACGATGGCGCCCTTCGGCGTTGCCCGGGAACCCCTAGGCCGAGGCCGGCGGGTAGAGCTGCGGCGGGATCCGCTCCGCGGCGGCACGGTCCAGCAGCATCAGCGTGCGGCTGCGACCGTACGCGCCGGAGGCGGGCGCCTGGATCTCGCCGGGGCCGGACAGGGCCAGCGCGACCGCGCCCGCCTTGTCCTCGCCGGCGGCCAGCAGCCAGACCTCACGGGCGGCCCGGATGGCCGGGAGGGTGAGCGAGACCCGGGTCGGCGGGGGCTTGGGGGCCCCGCGCACGCCGATCACGGTCAGCTCCCGCTCCCGAACGCCCGGGTGCTCGGGGAACAGCGAGGCGACGTGGGTGTCCGGGCCGACGCCGAGCAGCAGCACGTCGAACGCGGGGACGCCGAGCCGGTCGCCCGGCCCGGCCGCCTTCCTCAGCTCCTCCGCGTAGCGGGCCGCGGCGGCCTCCACGTCCGAGCCGTCCACCCCGTCCGAGGCGGGCATCTCGTGCACCCGCGCCGGGTCGAGCGGGACGGCGTCCAGCAGCTCCGCGCGGGCCTGGACGGCGTTGCGGTCCGGGTCGGCGGCGGAGACGAAGCGCTCGTCGCCCCACCAGAGGTCCAGCCGGCCCCAGTCGACCGCGTCGCGCGCCGGGGAGGCGGCGATCGCGGCCAGCAGGGCGTTGCCGTTGCGGCCGCCGGTGAGCACCACCGAGGCGGTGCCGCGGGCGGCCTGGGCGTCCACGATCCGGGTGATCAGCCGGGCCGCGGCCGCCTGGGCCATCAGCTCCTTGTCCCGGTGGACGACCAGCTGCGGGGTCGCGTTGGTCATGCGCCTTCCTTGGTCCCGCGCTTGCCGGCGGCCTTCTTCGCGGCCTTCTTCTCCGACCCGTCGGCGGTGACCGTCTCCGCGTCGGGGGCGGTCACCGCGGCGACCGCCTCGGAGGCCTCCCGGGCGACCCGCTCGGCCGCCGCCGTCTCGGCGTTGGCCGGTTCGTGCAGGCGGTCGACGGGCGTGCGCACGGCCGTCGCGTAGATGTCGTCCGGGTCCAGGCGGCGCAGTTCCTCGGAGATCAACTCCGAGGTCTCGCGCCGCTTGAGCGCAACCTGGCGGTCCGGCGAACCGGGCATGGAGAGCGTGCCCATCAGACCGTCCGGGCGGTCCAGGGTGATCTCCCCCTCCTTGGTGCGCAGGTGCACCGCGGTGATGCCGGGGCCGCCGGTGACGACCCGCTCGACCGGCACGTGCAGCCGGTTGGTCAGCCACAGGCCGAGCAGCTCGACGCTGGGGTTGTAGGACTCGCCCTCGACCACGGCGGAGACTATCTGGGACGGCCGCTGGTCCAGCGCGGCCGCCAGCATCGAGCGCCAGCCGGTGATCCGGGTCCAGGCCAGGTCGGTGTCGCCCGGGGTGTAGCTCTGGGCCCGCTGGGCGAGCTGGCCGACCGGGGACTCGGCGGTGACGGCGTCGGTGATCCGGCGCTGGGCGAGCGAGCCCAGCGGGTCCTGCGCCGGGTGGAGCGGCGCGTTGTCCGGCCACCAGACCACGACCGGGGCGTCCGGCAGCAGCAGCGGCAGGACGACCGACTGGGCGTGCGCGGCGAGTTCGCCGTGCATGCGCAGGACGACGGTCTCGCCGGAGCCGGCGTCCGAGCCGACCAGGATCTCGGCGTCCAGCCGGGTCTCGGCGCGGGCCCGGGGCGAGCGCCCGGCGCGCTTGATCACCGCGAGGGTGCGCATCGGGTGCTCGCGGGAGGCGTCGTTGGCGGCCTTGAGGGCGTCGTAGGCGCTGCCCTCGTCGGTCACGATCACCAGGGTGAGCACCATGCCGGCGGCGGTGGAGCCGCTGGCCCGGCGCGCCTCCATGAGCGCGGCGTTGATCTTGCTGGACGTCGTGTTGGTGAGGTCGATCTTCATGGCCGGCGCCAGCTCCTGCCGTCTCGTGCAAGCATCTCGTCCGCCTCGACGGGACCCCAGGTCCCCGCCGCGTACTGGGCGGGCTTGCCGTGGGTGTCCCAGTACTTCTCGATCGGGTCGAGGATCTGCCAGGAGAGCTCGACCTCCTGGTGGCGCGGGAACAGGTTGGCGTCGCCGAGCAGCACGTCGAGGATGAGCCGCTCGTACGCCTCCGGGCTGGACTCCGTGAAGGACTCGCCGTAGGCGAAGTCCATCGTGACGTCCCGGACCTCGAAGGAGGTGCCCGGCACCTTGGAGCCGAACCGCACCGTCACGCCCTCGTCCGGCTGGACCCGGATGACCAGGGCGTTCTGCCCCAGCTCCTCGGTCGCGTAGGAGTCGAAGGGCAGGTACGGGGCGCGCTGGAAGACGACCGCGATCTCGGTCACCCGGCGGCCCAGGCGCTTGCCGGTCCGCAGGTAGAACGGGACGCCCGCCCAGCGGCGGTTGTTGATCTCCAGCTTGATGGCCGCGTAGGTGTCGGTCTTGGAGTCGGGGTTGATCCCGTCCTCGTCCAGGTACCCGGGGACCTCCTCGCCGCCCTGCCAGCCGGAGGCGTACTGGCCGCGCACGGTGTGCCGGCCGAGGTCGGTCGGGAGCTTCACGGCGCTGAGCACCTTGAGCTTCTCGGCGACCAGCGCCTTCGGGTGGAAGGAGGCCGGCTCCTCGATGGCGGTGAGCGCCATCAGCTGGAGCAGGTGGTTCTGGATGACGTCGCGGGCGGAGCCGATCCCGTCGTAGTAGCCGGCCCGGCCGCCGATGCCGATGTCCTCGGCCATGGTGATCTGCACGTGGTCGACGTACGACCGGTTCCAGATCGGCTCGAACATCTGGTTGGCGAAGCGCAGCGCCAGGATGTTCTGGACCGTCTCCTTGCCCAGGTAGTGGTCGATCCGGAAGACCTCGTCCCGGGGGAAGACCTCGTGGACGACCTTGTTGAGCTCCTGGGCGCTCTCCAGGTCGTGGCCGAAGGGCTTCTCGATGACGGCGCGGCGCCAGGAGCCTTGCGGCGGGTCGGCCAGGCCGTGCTTCTTGAGCTGCTGGACGACGGTCGGGAAGAACTTCGGCGGGACGGACAGGTAGAAGGCGAAGTTGCCGCCGGTGCCCTGGGCCTTGTCCAGCTCCACGATGGTCTCGCGCAGCTTGTCGAAGGCGTCGTCGTCGTCGAAGGTGCCGTGGACGAAGCGCATGCCCTTGGCGAGCTGCTGCCAGACCTCCTCCCGGAACGGGGTGCGGGCGTGGTCCCGGACGGCGTCGTGGACCTCCTTGGCGAAGTCCTCGTCGTCCCACTCGCGGCGGGCGAAGCCGACGAGGGAGAAGCCCGGCGGAAGCAGACCGCGGTTGGCCAGGTCGTAGATGGCCGGCATCAGCTTCTTGCGGGACAGGTCGCCGGTGACCCCGAAGATGACCAGACCGGACGGCCCCGCGATGCGCGGGAGCCGTCGGTCGGAGGGGTCACGAAGCGGGTTGACGGGGGCGGGCGGGAGGTCGTCCGCGTCCGACTCCGAAGTCAACTCTGGGAAATCAGTGCTCACTTGATGGGCTCCGCTTTCGTGCGCTGGCTGTGAGCGGGGGTCACTTCTCGTCGGCGAAGGAGGCGAGCGAGGCGGTGACGGTGTCGAGCAGCTCGTTCCAGGACTGCTCGAACTTCTCGACGCCCTCGTCCTCCAGCACCTGGACCACGTCGTCGTAGTCGACGCCGGCGGCGGCGATCGCGTCGAGCACGGCCTTGGCGTCGGCGTAGTTGGGGACGATGGTGTTGCCGGTGACCACGCCGTGGTCGCCGGTGGCGTCCAGGGTGGCCTCGGGCATGGTGTTGACCGTGCCGGGGGCGACCAGCTCGGTGACGTACAGGGTGTCCGGCAGGGCCGGGTCCTTGACGCCGGTGGAGGCCCACAGCGGACGCTGCGGCTTGGCGCCGGCGGCCTCCAGGGCGGTCCAGCGGGCGTTGCCGGCGGTCTTGCCGTCGACGCTGCCGAAGACCTCCTCGTACGCCTGGTAGGCGAGGCGGGCGTTGGCCAGGGCGGCCTTGGACCGCAGGTTCCTGGCGTCGCCGCCGACCTTGTCCAGGCGCTTGTCGATCTCGGTGTCCACGCGGGAGACGAAGAAGGAGGCGACCGACTCGATCTGGGAGAGGTCCAGGCCCTTGGCCTTGGCGGTCTCCAGACCGGTCAGGTAGGCGTCGATGACGGCCTTGTAGCGCTCCAGCGAGAAGATCAGCGTGACGTTGACGCTGATGCCCTTGCCGATGACCTCGCTGATCGCGGGCAGGCCGGCCTTGGTGGCGGGGATCTTGATGAAGACGTTCGGGCGGTCGACCAGCCACCACAGCTGCTTGGCCTCGGCCACCGTGGTGGCGGTCTCGTGCGCCAGGCGCGGGTCGACCTCGATGGAGACCCGGCCGTCGCGGCCGTTGGAGGCGTCGTAGACCGGGCGCAGCACGTCGGCCGCGTCGCGCACGTCGGAGGTGGTGATCATGCGGATCGCCTCGTCGGTGGTGACCTTGCGGACGGCCAGGTCGCGCAGCTGGCTGTCGTAGGAGTCGTCGCCGCTGCCGGCGATGGCCTTCTGGAAGATGGTCGGGTTGGTGGTGACACCCACCACGTGCTTGTTCTGCACCAGTTCGGCCAGGTTGCCGGAGTTCAGCCGCTTGCGGCTGAGGTCGTCCAGCCAGATCGCAACGCCTTCGTCGCTGAGGCGCTTCAGTGCGTCAGTCATGGTGCTTCAGTCCCTTGTTCTTCTGCTTCGTGGGGTAGGCG
>NZ_JBHWCL010000242.1:0-8963 GCF_042735125.1 Kitasatospora sp. NPDC059599
CGGTGTGGTCGGGGGTCGGGGCGGCGCCCGCCGCCACCGTGACGGTCACCGTCACGGAGCCCGGGTGAGGTGGATCCGCCGGTGCAGGCGAGGTCGCCCCCCGGCTCCCGTCCTCCCGGCGAAGCCGGTCCCGGCATCCTCCCGGCATCGCCTCAACATCGTCCCGGCCGTCCCGGCCGTCCCGGCCGTCGCGCTGCGCGCCGTCGTCGTGCTGCGCCCGGCCGTCGTGCCGTCCCTGCCCGTCGTACCGCTCGCCGTCGCCGGCCGCCGCCGTCCGGCCGTCGCGGTGGCCCTCGTGCTCGTGGTGGAGCGCCACCGCGGCCGCGCCGCCGCCGATCGCCACCGCCGCCGCGCCGACCACGACCCACCGCGCCGACCGGCCGCGCACCCAGCGCGCGGCGATCCCCAGCCCCGTCCGCGTCCGGCCCGTACGGCCCGCGCCCGGCCGCTGCTGCGAAGCGCGCGACTCCTGCGACTCCTGCGCCTTCTCCGGCTCCCCGGTCCCGAAAGGTCCGCTCACCACACACCCCGATCCTGCGACGGCCCGGGCCTTCCCCGGGTGACTGCGCACAGGATGTCCGGGCGTTGCTGAAGATCGGCTGAAGACCTGAAGACCCCTTCAGCCGGTCGCTCCGGCGACCTGCGACCCTGGTGGGCATGCGTGTACTGGTGGTGGAGGACGAACGGCGGCTGGCTCTGGCCCTGCAGCACGGGCTGACCGCGGAGGGGTTCCGGGTCGACGTGGCCCACGACGGCCCGTCCGGCCTCGCCCTGGCCACGGACCACGCCTACGACGTCGTCGTGCTCGACATCATGCTGCCCGGCCTCAACGGCTACCGGGTGTGCTCGCGGCTGCGGGCCTCCGGAAGCGACGTCGGCATCCTGATGCTGACCGCCAAGGACGGCGAGTGGGACGAGGCCGAGGCGCTGGACACCGGCGCCGACGACTACCTCTCCAAGCCGTTCTCCTTCGTGGTGCTGGTCGCCCGGCTCAGGGCCCTGGCCCGGCGGATCGGCAGCCGCGCGCCCCGGCGCACGGTCCTCGGCGACCTCGTGGTGGACTCCGCCGCCCGCACCTGCACCCGGGCCGGCGCCGCGGTCGCCCTCACCCCGCGCGAGTTCGCCGTCCTCGACCACCTCGCCCGCCGGGCCGGCGAAGCCGTCTCCAAGCGGGAGATCCTCGACGCGGTCTGGGACAGCGGCCCCGACAGCGACCCGAACACCGTCGAGGTCCACGTCAGCGCCCTCCGGCGCAAGATCGACACCCCGTACGGGCGGGCCGCGGTGCAGACCGTCCGGGGCACCGGTTACCGTCTGGCGGCCGACGGTGGCTGATCCGGCCCGGGCCGGCGGCCGGACCGGCCGGGCCCTGTACCGCCTCGTCCGCCACCCCCGGCTGGTGGCCCTGCTCGACCGCCTGACCCCGCGCTCGGTCCGCGCCCGCACCACGCTGGCCGCCTGCCTCAGCGTCGCCGTCGTCCTCGCCGCCGGTTCGGCGGCCGTCGTCCTGCTGCTGCGCGCCAGTCTGGAACGCACCGTGGAGGCGGGCGCCCGCGAGCAGGCCCAGGCCGTCGCCCGGCTCGCCGAGGACGGGCGCCTGCCCGCTCAGCTCCCGCTGGACCACGGCAGCGACTTCATCCAGGTCGTCGACGCGAACGGCACGGTGGTGGCCGCCAGCCAGAACCTGACCGGCCACCCGGCGGTCGCCCCCACCGGCCATCCGGACGGGCGGAGCACCTTCAACCTGCGCGCCCTGGGTGACGAACACCACCAGCGCGTCACCACGATCACCGCCACCACCCCGACCGGCCCGGTCACCGTCCACGTCGGTGCGGCCCTGCGCACGGTCGACGCCGCCGAGGACCTCACCTCGGCGGCGCTCGCCGGCCTGAGCGCGCTGCTGCTGCTCACCGTCGGCGCGCTCACCTGGCGGGCCACCGGCCGGGCGCTGCGCCCGGTCGAGGCGATCCGCGCCGAGGTCTCCGCGATCGGCGACCGCGACCTGGACCGCCGGGTGCCCGAACCCGGCAGCGAGGACGAGATCGCCCGGCTGGCCGGCACCATGAACGCCATGCTCGAACGGCTCGAAGCCGCGGGGGTCCGCCAGCGCCGCTTCATCGCCGACGCCTCCCACGAGTTGCGCAGCCCCCTGACCGTGCTGCGCACCCAGCTGGAGGTCGCCCTCGCGCACCCCGATCCCGAGGTGCGGACCGACCTGGTGGCCGGAGCGCTGGAGGACACCGGACGCCTCCAGTCCCTCGCCGCGGACCTGCTGCTGCTCGCCCGCCTGGACACCACCGACCACGGCTGGCCGGACGAGCCGGTGGACCTGGCGGAGCTGGTGCGCACCACGGTCACGGCCCGCGGCGCAGGGGCCGTCCCGGTCACCGTCCACGCCCGGGTGGCGGTCACCGCCCCGGGCAACGTCCTGTGGCTGGGCCGGCTGCTGACCAATCTGCTCGACAACGCCCAACGGCACGCCCGGCACCGGGTCACCGTCCGTCTCACCGCGGACCGGGCGTCCGGTGAGGCGGTCCTCGACGTGGCCAACGACGGACCCCCGATCGATCCCGCCGACCGCGAGAAGATCTTCGAACGCTTCGCCCGGCTCGACGACGCGCGCAGCCGGGACGACGGTGGCGCCGGCCTCGGTCTGCCGATCGCCCGTGACATCGCCGCCATCCACGGCGGCACCCTCACCGTCGTCGACGCGCCCGGCCCGACCACCTTCCGCACCCGCCTGCCCGTCACGTCCGGTCCGGCGGCCGGTCGAACCCGCCGGTGACGGCCGCCCGACCGGCGGCTTGACCGGCGGTTCGACCGACCGGGTGCGGTGGCCCGCACACCACGCACGGCCGCCCCGGACGAGCACGTCCGGGGCGGCACGGTGCGCGCTGTGCGGGCCGGCGGGTCACCGGGTCACCGGGTCACCGGGCCGGCGGGTCACCGGGGCAGCGGGCCGACGGGCCCGCGGTCACGGGGCCGCGGGGCCGCCGACGCAGCGGAGCCGGTTCCGGACGGGTGCGCCCGGTCCCGGCCGTCCGCGCGGGCCTGCCGGCGCCGCCCCTCCGGTGCGGGGGTCTCAGCGCGTGACGGGCTTCGGCGCGGCGTTCATCGTGCCGGCCGTCGTGGAGCTGCCGTTGTAGGAGCCGACGGTGGCGTCGTTGAGGGCGTTGATGATGTCGTCCCCGGCGACCTGGTTGTCGTCGCCGATGATGACGGTCCCGTAGTTGCCGCCGGTGGCCTGGGCGGCCTCGATGGCGGAGGAGGCCACCCCGGTCGTACCGGTCATGCCGGTCGTCCCGCTCTCTCCGTTGTGGGAGCCGACGGTGGCGTCGTGGCCCGCGTTGATGATGTCGTAACCGGCGACCTGGTTGTTGTCGCCGATGATGACCGTCCCGTGGTTGCCGCCGGAGACGACCTCGGCGCTCGCGGCGGTCGGTACGGCGGCGAGGCCGGCGGCGGCGAGCAGGACGAGCGTCCGGGCGATGCGACGGTTCATGGGTGGATTCTCCGTTTCTGTCCGTGGATGTCCCTGTTCGGGAGAAGGCGACAGTAGGCGCCGCCTCCCGGCGTGGCGGGCGATGGTCCACCGCTCGTGGCGTGTCGGGCGGGGGCACCGGGGGCCGGTCGGGTCAATCCGGGGGCCGCGTGGTGGGCGTGCCGGTGCCGCCCCCGGGACGGGTGGCTCACGACGGGTAATTCGGTTCAGCCTCAACTGAATTGAATCCGCGTCGGGCGAGTACGCCCGACCCGGCCGCGAAGTCCCCTGCCCGTTTCTGACTCACGGGCTACTGGCGGGCCGGGCGCAGCGAGGACCAGCGCGCCGAGGACGGCCCGGAGGGCGGGGGGCGACCGAACCGGGCGGGCCCGGGTCAGGTGTCGATGCGCTCCCAGCCGCGGTCGCCGCGCTCACAGCCGCGACCGCGACCCGGGTGGACGGGCTGCGCCCGCTCGGCGAGGTCCTGCTGTGGATCGCGGTGGGCGCCTGGCTGCTGACCGCCGGCGCCTTCCTGGTCGCCGTCTCGCACCGGCCCCGGGTGGCCGGTTTCCTGCGCCGTCGCCGCTGACACCGTGCGGGGAGGGCGGGTTCGCCCGTCCGGCTGGTCGACGGCGCGGCACGCCGCGGCCCGCAGGGGGCAGCGGGCTAGGGTCGGCGGGGCCGGTCCCGCCCCACCACGGGAGAACGATGCCGAGGGTCCCCAGTCTCCGTTCCCGATGGGCGAGCGCCCTCGCCGGGCTGGCCGTCCTCGCGCCCGTCCTGACGGGCTGCGGGAGCAGCGGGCAGAGCGGCGCGGTCACGCTCGACTGGTACAACTTCCCGGACGATTCGGGCGCCCTCCAGCAGGCCGCCGACCGCTGCGGGCAGCAGTCCGGCGGGCGCTACACGATCCGCTACAACAAGCTCCCCCGGGGCGCGGACGGCCAACGCCAGCAGCTGGTGCGCCGGATGGCGGCGCACGACAGCGGCGTCGACATCCTGGGCCTGGACGTCACCTGGCCCGCCGAGTTCGCCGAGGCCGGCTGGATCCGCGAGTGGACCGGGGCGATGCGCGACCGGGGCACCGCCGACACGCTCGACGCGGCCGTGCGCACCGCGACCTGGCACGGCCGGCTGTACGCCGTGCCGTACAACTCCAACACCCAACTGCTCTGGTACCGGGACGACTTGGTCCCGACCCCGCCCAAGACCTGGGCCGAGATGATCGCCATGGCGGACGACCTGGCCCGCGCCGGCAAACCGCACTACGTGGAGATCCAGGGCGCCCAGTACGAGGGCCTCACGGTCTGGTTCAACACCCTGGTCACCAGCGCGGGCGGCTCGATCCTCACCCCCGACGCGCAGGCGCCCTCGCTCGGGGCGCCCGCCGTCGCGGCCGCCACGGTGATGCACGACCTGGCCACCTCGGCCGCCGCCGACCCCTCGCTGCCGAACCAGATGGAGGACCAGAACCGGCTCGCCATGGAGTCCGGCACGGCCGCCTTCGAACTCAACTACCCGTTCGTCTACCCCTCGATGAAGGCCAACCGGCCCGAGCTGTTCCCGCACTTCCGCTGGGCCCCGTACCCCGCGGTGACCCCCGACCGCCCGGCCACCGTCACCATCGGCGGGATCGACCTCGCGGTGGGCGCCTACAGCCGGCACGCCGACCTCGCCTTCGAGGCCACCCTGTGCCTGCGCGACCGCGACAACCAGCTCACCAACGCGCTGAAGGGCGGCCTACCACCGTCCCTGCGCAGCCTCTACCAGGCGGCGGAACTCACCCGCGACTACCCCTTCGCCGCCGACGTGCTCGCCGCCCTCGACACCGCGAGCATCCGGCCGCAGACCCCCGCCTATCAGAACGTCTCCATCGCCGTCTCGCACACCCTCTCCCCGCCCGCCGACATCCGCCCGGAGAAGGACGTAGCCGACCTCCACGGGCAGATCCAGGACGCACTCGGTTCGAAGGGGCTGATCCCGTGACACCGTCCACCGCCTCCCGCGCCGTCCCCGGCCGGGCCCCGGCCGGGCCCTCCCGCGGCGCTCGCCAGGAACGCCGACTGGGCCTGCTGCTCTGCGCCCCCGCAGTCGTCGTGATGCTCGCCGTCACCGCCTACCCGATCGGCTACGCCGTCTACCTCTCGCTGCAGCGCTACGACCTGCGCTTCCCCGAGCAGGCGCACTGGGTCGGGCTCGCCAACTACGGCGCCGTGCTCAGCTCGCCGTACTGGTGGCAGGCGCTCGGTGTCACGGTGCTGATCACCGTCGTGTCGGTGGCCGTCGAGCTCGTCCTCGGACTGGCGCTCGCCCTGGTGATGCACCGCACCGTCTTCGGCCGCGGCACCGTCCGCACCGCCGTCCTGGTGCCGTACGGGATCGTGACCGTGGTCGCCGCGTACTCCTGGCAGTACGCCTGGACACCCGGCACCGGCTACCTGGCCGCGCTGCTGCCCGAGGGCAGCGCCCCGCTGACCGAGCAGTGGCCCGCGATCGGCCTGATCATCCTCGCCGAGGTGTGGAAGACCACCCCGTTCATGGCCCTGCTGCTGCTCGCGGGCCTGGCCCTGGTGCCCGACGAGACCGTCCGGGCGGCGATGGTCGACGGCGCGAGCTTCGGACAGCGGCTGCGCCTGGTCATCCTGCCGCTGATGAAACCGGCCATCCTGGTCGCCCTGCTCTTCCGCACCCTGGACGCCTTCCGGATCTTCGACAACATCTACGTCCTGACCGGCGGCTCCAACGGCACCGCCTCGGTCTCGATCCTCGGCTACGACAACCTCTTCACCGCGCTCAACCTGGGCATCGGCTCGGCGATCTCCGTCCTGATCTTCCTCTGCGTCGCGCTCATCGCGCTGGTCTTCGTCAAGCTGTTCGGCGCGGCCGCGCCGGGCGCGGAACCGGAGCAGCGATGAGCACCCGCCGGGCCCGCACGCTCACCGGCTGGGGCATCGCCAACCTGGTCGTCGTCCTCTACGCGCTCTTCCCGGTCTGGTGGATCGTGGCGCTCTCCTTCAAGCCCCCCGCCACCCTCTCCGACGGCAACTTCGTCCCGCGCACCTGGACCTGGGCCAACTACCGCGGCATCTTCCAGACCTCGGAGTTCACCCGGGCCCTCGTGAACTCGATCGGGATCGCGGTGATCGCCACCACCATCGCCGTCGTCCTCGGCACCATGGCCGCCTACGCGGTGGCCCGGCTGCGCTTCCCCGGCAAACGGCTGCTGATCGGGATCTCCCTGCTGATCGCGATGTTCCCGCCGATCTCGCTGGTCTCGCCGCTGTTCGAGATCGAGCGGGCGCTCGGCCTCTTCGACACCTGGGCCGGGCTGATCATCCCGTACATGACCTTCTCGCTGCCGCTGGCGATCTACACGCTCTCGGCGTTCTTCCGGGAGATCCCCTGGGACCTGGAGAAGGCCGCCAAGGTCGACGGCGCCACCCCCTGGCAGGCGTTCCGGCTGGTCATCGCCCCGCTGGCGGCGCCCGGCGTGTTCACCACCGGCATCCTGGTCTTCATCTTCTGCTGGAACGACTTCCTGTTCGCCATCTCGCTGACCTCCACCACCTCGGCCCGGACCGTTCCGGCCGCCATCGCCTTCTTCACCGGGAGTTCCCAGTTCGAGCAGCCGACCGGCTCGATCGCGGCCGCCGCCGTGATCATCACGATCCCGATCGTGGTCTTCGTGCTGCTCTTCCAGCGCCGCATCGTCGCCGGGCTCACCGCCGGCGCAGTCAAGGGTTGAGACCGCCCCACCGGGCGGACCAGGAAGGCGGACCGTGGCCGAGATCGTCCTCGACGGCATCACCAAGCGCTACCCCGACGGCGCCCTCGCCGTCCGCGACGTCAACCTCACCATCGCCGACGGCGAGTTCGTGATCCTGGTGGGGCCGTCCGGCTGCGGCAAGTCCACCACGCTCAACATGATCGCCGGGCTGGAGGACATCACCGAAGGCACCCTGAGCATCGCCGGACAGGTCGTCAACGACCGTGCGCCCAAGGACCGCGACATCGCGATGGTCTTCCAGAGCTACGCCCTGTATCCGCACATGAGCGTGCGCGACAACATGGGCTTCGCCCTGCGCCTGGCCAAGGTCGACAAGCCGACCATCGCCGCCAAGGTCGAGGAGGCCGCCCGCATCCTCGACCTGACCCGGCACCTCGACCGCAAGCCCGCCAACCTCTCCGGCGGGCAGCGCCAACGGGTCGCGATGGGGCGGGCGATCGTCCGCGACCCCAAGGCCTTCCTGATGGACGAGCCGCTGTCCAACCTGGACGCCAAGCTCCGGGTCCAGATGCGTACCCAGATCGCCGCGCTCCAGCGCCGCCTGGGCACCACCACCGTCTACGTCACCCACGACCAGGTCGAGGCCATGACCCTCGGCGACCGGGTGGTCGTCATGCGGGCCGGTGTCGTCCAGCAGGTCGGCTCGCCCCAGGAGCTGTACGACGAGCCGGTCAACCTGTTCGTCGCCGGGTTCATCGGCTCGCCCGGCATGAACTTCCTCGGTGCCGCGCTGGAGGAGAACGCGCTGCGCACCTCGCTGGGCGCGCTGCCGCTGGACGACCGCACCCGGCGGGCCCTGGAGCGCGCGGACGCGCCGCGCGAGCTGATCGTCGGCATCCGCCCGGAGGACTTCGAGGACGCTGCCCCGGCCGGGCACGTCGGCGGGGTCACCTGCACGGTCACCGTGGAGGTCCGGGAGTCCGTGGGATCCGACGTGTACGTCCACTTCGCGGAGGAGGGCGGGCCGGCGCCGACCGAGGAACTCGCCGAACTCGCCGCGGACTCGGGCCGGTCCGACACCGGCATGCAGGAGCACCGCGTGGTCGCGCGGCTGAGCACCGCCACCCGCGCCGCCGAGGGCGGACCGCTGGAGCTGTGGGTCGACACCGCCCGGATCCACGTCTTCGACCCCCGCAGCGGAGCCAACCTGAGCCACCCGGAACGCCCGGCGGGGTAGCGGGGGCCCTACGGGGTGCGGCCCTCCTGACGCTCCATCCAGTCCGTGATGGCCCGCTCGGTCACGGCGAGGCCGTCGACCGGGCTGAGCTGCAGCATCTCGGTGCCGGCGTCGACGTACGGCCGGTGCCCGGGCGGCTGGTAGAACGCGTCGCCGGCCTCGTACACCTCCTCGTGGTCGCCGAAGACGTAGCGCATGCGCCCGGTGATGACGTAGCCCCAGTGCGGGCACTGGCAGGCCGCGCCGGGCAGCGCCTGCAGTGGACCGTCGAGGTCGGCGTCGGCGCCGAAGGAGGCGAACTCGACCAACAGGCCGCCCATCTCCGCGCGGCGGCTGGTCACCGGCCCGAATTCCTGGATCTGTGTCGCCGACTGCTTGGACACCTTGGGCATCGGTACGGCTCCTCTCGGTGGCGGCCCCCGGGGACTCCCGTCATGTCGAGTCGACCACCGCGGACCGCAGGGCGCATCCGGGGGGGTGGACACCGGCGCGCGGCGCCGGTCCGGAGGGTGTCCGGA
>NZ_JBHWCL010000243.1:0-8831 GCF_042735125.1 Kitasatospora sp. NPDC059599
GGTTCGTGTTGTGGATCGGGCGGGGCCGCTCGTTGTCGGAGTTCCCGGGGGTTTGCGTCGCCCGCCCGCGGCGGGCGGCCGGCCCCCGGCGCGAGGCAGCGGGCCGACGGCCGCGGGTTCGGGAGAGGGGGCGGAGCGGGGGATCAGTACACGTTGACGCCGTACACGGCCAGCGCCGCGTTCACCGGCTGGAAGAAGGTCGTGCCGCCCACGGTGCAGTTGCCGCTGCCGCCCGAGGTGAGGCCCAGCGCCTTGGTGCCGTCATAGAGCGGGCCGCCCGAGTCGCCGGGCTCGGCGCAGACGTTGGTCTGGATCAGGCCGCGTACGGTGCCGCCGCCGGTGTAGCGCACGGTGGCGTTGAGCCCGGTGACCCTGCCGCTGTGGGTGCCGGTGGTCGAGCCGGTGCGCTTGACCTGCTCGCCGACGACCGCGTTCGGCGCCGAGGTGAAGCCGCCGGGGTGGCTCAGGGCGGTGTTGTCGTAGCGGACCAGCGCGTAGTCGTGGCCGGGGAAGGTCGAGGAGAGGGTCGGGCCGATCGGCGTCTTGTGGGCGGCGTCGGTGAACCACTGGGAGGCGACGTTCCCGCAGTGCCCGGCGGTGAGGAGGTAGGTGTCGTGGGCGTCCTTCACGTTGAAGCCGAGCGAGCAGCGGTACTGGCCGCCGTAGATGGCGTCGCCCGCGGCGAGCAGCGGGGTGAAGGTGCCGGGGACGCGGCGGACCGTCAGGACGGACGGGTCGCCGCCGGCGGACTGCGTGATCCGGTTGAGCGCCGCCGGGGACACGGTGCTGTCGGCGGTCACCACGACGCGCCCGGCGGCCTCGTCGACGTACCACGCGGTGCCGTCGACCTCGGCGTGCAGGACGGCGTCGCTGACGGCGGCGAGCTGTTCGGGCTCGGGGGTGCGGGTGGGGGCGGCCGCGGCGCCCGGCACGGCGACCGCGGTGGCGGTCAGCAGGCCGAGGGCGACGGCGAGCAGGCGGCTGCGGCGTCGGGTGGTGCCGGGGCGGGGGGTCCCTCGCTTGGTCCTCACCGGTCTCCTCCTGGGAATGGGCCCCTGGGGGTCGGGGGCCGTGAGGCGCGGTCAGACGGCGGGCGGACTCCGAGCGTGCTGTCCGGAAGCGCGACGGATGATCTGCCCCTGACAGGCGCTGACCGGAAGTATCAGGAAACGGACCCTTCGGTACAAGCTTCCTGACCGGGTGTCGGCGGACCCGCGCGCGGTCGGCCGAGTGCGCCGCTCCGCCGTTCGGAGGCCCGGCCCGGGCGCGGCCCGGGCGGCGACGGTTCCGGGCCCGCCGGTCGGCCCGCCGCGGTGGCGGGACGTGCGGGGCGAGCGCACGGGAGCACCCCGAGGGCGCGGGCCCGCCGGGCCGGGACCCCGGAGCGCGAGCCGGCCGGTCGTCGACCCGGCCGCGCCCGGCGGACCCGGCCGCGCGCCAGGCGGACCCGGAAAAGTGTTATCCGTGCGGCCCGACGGGGTCTCCCAGGTATCGGGAACGGACGCACGATGTCGCGGGTGAGGGTCCGCGGCGGGGCAGCGGAGTTCGAACAGGGGCGCTCCGCGCGGAGGCGAGGCCTCTGCCGCGTCCGTTCCCGGCGCGCCGCCGGACCGTCCCGTCCGGCCGGGCGCGCCCGGCGGTCCGCACGCTCCCCCCACGGCGGCGGACCGCCGGGGTCACCGCCGGGCGTGCGCGGCGGCCCCGGCGCGGGTCAGCCGCCAGACCTGCTCCTCGCCGCTCTCGGCCGGGGCGACCGCCTCGGCGGTGCGGCGCAGGTGCACGGTGAAGCCGAGGCGCGCCGGAACCGCGCCGCTGGCGCGGTTGGCCGGGTCGTGCACGATGTCGACGCACGCGATCCCGGGGAGGCGGAAGGCCTCGTCGACCAGGGCCGCCGCGGCACGGGTCGCCAGACCGCGCCCGGTGACGGCGGGGTGGAGCCAGTAGCCGATCTCCAGGACGTCGGCCGGGGAGTCCTCGCGCCGGTACAGCCCGGTGGCGCCCACGATGGCGCCGTCCAGCACGATCGCGTAGGCGTAGTCCTGCCCGCTCGCCCAGCGATCCGCCCTGGCACCCAGGTACTCGGCGGTCTTGGCGCGGCTGTGCTCGGCGACCCACGGCATCCACGGCCGCAGGTGCTCCAGCGACTCCTCGATGACGGTGAAGAGCTCGGGGAGGTCCGCCTCGCCGGCGAAGCGGCGCAGCGTCACCTCGCCCAGGGCGATGACGGGCTGGGGGGATGCGGGGCCTGCCTGGGTTTCCGTGCGTTCCATGGGGAGAGGATGGTCCGTGCCCGTCTCACCGGGCAACCGGATTCGGTGGCTGCGGGGGCCACGGCGGGCGGCGGGCGGCACGGGTGCGGACGAGGTGGATCAGGGCGCCGAGACCGGCCGCCGCACCGGCGACGCCCAGCAGGGAGGCGTCGGTCAGCCCGAGCAGGGAGAGGTCGAAGCGCCCGCCGTCGGAGGCGTCGCCGAACTCCGGGTCCACCAGGCCGCCCGGGTCCTCGGTCACGATGACGCGCTCGCCGACGGTGTCCCCGGTGCCGCAGTCCACCGAGCTGCCGTGCCCCGGGGCGTCCTCGTAGCGCACGGAGCAGTAGTAGGAGGTCGTCTTGCCGTGGACCACCCGGATGCCGGTGACCGTTCCCGGGTGCGTGACGCCGCGCATCCCGAGCACGGTGGCCTGCGCGGTGTTCATGGCCAGCAGCGGCACGGCGACCAGCGGGCCGATCACCAGCGCCATCGAAGCCAGCCGCAGCGCCCCGGAGCGGCAGAGGCTGAGGAGGGCGTAGATCAGGCCGGTCGCCCCCGCGATGACCAGCACCAGCGCGGGCAGCAGCAGCCAGAGCCCGAAGGCGCCGAGCGCCCCGCCGAGCGGCAGCAGGACGGCGGCGGCCGGGATCCACAGCGCCGTCAGCAGCGGACGCCGCGGCCAGGGCGGGTCGTCCTTCGAGGCCCGGCCGCGCCGCTGCCGTCGGCCCGGGGCGGAGGTGTCGCTTCGGCTCATGGCGGGAGATCCTGCCAGGTCGGCCGGCCGGCGGCGAAGCGCCTTCAGGTGCGCTCAAGGTCCCGCCCGCCCGGTCCCGGCTCCGGGGTGCTCCGCCGACGGGCGGGTCGCCCGGCCGCGAGCCCCGCCGTCCGGCCAGTGGTTCCCCGGCCCGAGGGGCGCGACCGGCTGGGGCGAGATCGTCCGAGCGCCCCGGCAGGGTGCGCGCGATGATGGTCACGACGGCGCCACGCCGTATCGATCGGACAGGGAGCGAGCCATGCCACGGCCATCCGGGGAACCGCCGTCCGAGGAGCCCCGCGAGCCCGGTGGGCCCGACGAGTCCGGTGGGCGCGACGAGTCCGGCGGGCTGCGCGTGGTGGTGGCCGACCAGGGCCCGGTGTGCGTCGTCACCCTCGCGGGGGAGCTGGACCACGACACGGCGGACGAGCTGCGCGCCGTGCTCGCGCGGCCGCCGGCGGCGGGCTTCGAACGGATCGTGGTCGACCTCGCGGACCTGCGGTTCTGCGACTCGACCGGGCTGAACATCCTGCTGCGCGCCCGCCTGGACGGGCAGGCCTCCGGACGCCGGCTGGAGCTGGCCGGCCCGAGCCCCGTCGTGGCGCGGCTGCTCGCGATCACCGGCGCCGACCGCGTGCTGCGGATCCACCGCGACCTCGGCACGGCGCTCGGGGCGCCCGCGCCGGACCCCGCCGGGCCCGCCGATCCGCCCCCCGGGCCGGCGTGAGGGGGCCGGCCGTGGACCGTACCGGCACCGGAGAGCCACCAGGCCTGGAGCAGACCAGGCGGCTGGCGCTCGCGGGCAGCGCCGGTGCGGTGCAGCGCAGCCGCGAGTTCAGCCGGCAGGCGCTGGTGTCCTGGCACTGGCTGCCGAGTGCCGACGAGGAGGGGCGCCTGGCGGTGGAGGACGTGCTGCTGATGGTGTCGGAGCTGGTGACCAATGCGTGTCTGCACGCTCCGGGCGGTCCGCGGGAGCTGCGGCTGCGGTGGGACGGGGACCGCCTGCGGGTGGAGGTCGCGGACGCCAGCCCGGTGGTGCCGAGGCTGCGGCCGTTCGGCGATCCGGGGCGGCCCGGGGGGCACGGTCTGCGGGTGGTGGACCGGCTCTCCCGGGCCTGGGGCTCGCAGCCGGAGGACGGCGGGAAGCTGGTCTGGCTGGAGGTGCCGGCCCCGCCGGTCCGTCCCGGCGCCGACCGGCGGGGCTGACTGCCGCGCCCGCCGGTCGAACCGTTCCCGCCCGGTCGGGTCCGACGGTGCGGGCCGACGACGGCAGGGTGGTGGGCCCGGTGGAGGACGACCCCGGCCGACGGCGGTGCCGCCCGCCGCGGCGCCCTCGGTGGCACAGTGGGAGCAGGGTGGCGGACCCGCCCCCGCGGCCCCGAGGTGCCCGGACGGCGCACCCCGGCCGTGCGAGTGATCCGGACGGTGAACGGATGGACGAGCACCCCGTGCCCGGCGGCGCTGCCGCGGACCCCGCCGAGCAGGCGCTGCGGCAGCTCCTCGCCGGGCTGACGGCCGTGCGCGACGGGGACTTCCGCACCCGGCTCACCCCGGGCCGGCCGGGGGTGCTCGGGGAGATCGCCGAGGTCTTCAACGGCATGACCGACCAGCTGGGCCGGGTGACCTCCGAGGTGACCCGGGTGGCCCGGGAGGTCGGCGCCGAAGGCCGGCTCGGCGGCCGGGCGCAGGTGCCCGACGCGACCGGGACCTGGCTGGACCTGACCGACTCGGTGAACGCGATGGCGGGCAACCTGACCTGGCAGGTGCGCAACATCGCCCAGGTCGCCACGGCCGTCGCCGAGGGCGACCTCACCCAGAAGATCTCGGTCGACGCGCGCGGCGAGATCCTGGAGCTCAAGGAGACCATGAACACGATGGTCGACCAGCTGTCCTCGTTCGCGGACGAGGTGACCCGGGTCGCCCGGGAGGTCGGCACCGAAGGCCGGCTCGGCGGCCAGGCGGACGTCCGGGACGTCTCCGGCACCTGGAAGGCGCTGACCGAGTCCGTCAACGTCATGGCCGACAACCTCACCGCCCAGGTCCGCTCCATCGCGTCGGTGACCACCGCCGTCGCGGAGGGCGACCTGACGCGGAAGATCCGGGTGGACGCGCGCGGCGAGATCCTGGAGCTGAAGGAGACCATGAACACGATGGTCGACCAGCTGTCCTCGTTCGCGGACGAGGTGACCCGGGTCGCCCGGGAGGTCGGCACCGAGGGGAACCTGGGCGGGCAGGCGACCGTGCGGGGCGTCTCCGGGACCTGGAAGGACCTCACCGACAACGTCAACGTGATGGCCTCCAACCTGACCGGACAGGTCCGCTCGATGTCCGAGGTGGCGACCGCCGTGGCGCGCGGCGACCTGTCCCGGAAGATCACCGTCGAGTCCAAGGGCGAGGTCGCGGCGCTCGCCGACGCGATCAACACCATGGTCGACACCCTGTCCGTCTTCGCGGACGAGGTGACCCGGGTGGCCCGGGAGGTCGGCACCGAGGGCATCCTGGGCGGCCAGGCCCGGGTGCCCAACGTCGCCGGGACGTGGAAGGACCTCACCGACAACGTCAACTTCATGGCGCACAACCTGACCAGCCAGGTCCGCAACATCGCCTCCGTCACCACGGCCGTCGCCGAGGGCGACCTCACCCGCAAGATCGACGTCGACGCCCGCGGCGAGATCCTGGAGCTGAAGACCACCGTCAACACCATGGTCGACACCCTGTCCGTCTTCGCGGACGAGGTGACCCGGGTCGCCCGGGAGGTCGGCAGCGAGGGCCGGCTGGGCGGCCAGGCCCGGGTGGAGGGCGTCTCCGGCACCTGGAAGCGGCTCACCGAGAACGTCAACGAACTCGCCGGCAACCTCACCCGGCAGGTCCGGGCGATCGCCGAGGTCACCGGCGCCGTCGCGGCCGGCGACCTGACCCGCTCGATCAGCGTCGACGCCTCCGGTGAGGTCGCCGACCTCAAGGACAACATCAACGCCATGGTCGGATCGCTGCGCGAGACCATCTCCGCGAACCAGGAGCAGGACTGGCTGAAGACCAACCTGGCGCACTTCTCCGCCGCCATCCAGGGCCGCCGGGACATCCGCTCCGTCGCCGAGATGATCACCGACGAGCTGACCCCTCTGGTCGGCGCCCAGTACGGTGCGTTCTTCCTCGCCGAGGAGAGCGAGGCCGGCCCCGAACTGGTCCTGATCAGCGCCTACGGCCGCCCGGCCGGGGAGCAGCGGCGGCTGCGGATGGGGGAGTCCCTCGTCGGCCAGGCCGCCCGGAGCCGGCGCACCGTCACCGTCGACGGGCTGCCGCCCGGCTACGCCACCCTCGCCTCGGGCGCCGGCTCCGGCGACGCCCACTCCGTCGTGGTGCTGCCGATCGCTCTGGAGGAGTGGCTGATCGGCGTCATGGAGTTCGCCTCCGTCCACCCGTTCACCCAGGTCCACCGCGACTTCCTGGACCAGTTCGCCGAAGCCTGCGGCGTCAACATCGGCACCCTCCTCGCCAACGCCCGCACCGACGGACTGCTCGGCGAGTCCCAGCGGCTCACCGCCGAACTCCGGACCAGATCCGAGGAGTTGCAGGAAGGACAGGAGGAACTCCGACGCTCCAACACCGAGTTGGAGGAGAAGGCCGCCCTGCTCGCCCAGCGCAACCGGGACATCGAGGCGAAGAACCTGGAGATCGAGCAGGCTCGCCAGGAACTGGAGGACCGTGCGCGGGAGTTGACCATAGCCTCGATGTACAAGTCCGAGTTCCTGGCCAACATGAGCCACGAACTGCGCACCCCGCTCAACAGCCTCCTCATCCTCGCCCAGCTGCTCGCCGAGAACGCAGGCGGGCATCTCACCCCCAAACAGGTCGAGTACGCGGGCGTGATCCACTCGGCCGGCACCGACCTGCTCCAGCTCATCAACGACATCCTCGACCTCTCCAAGGTCGAGGCCGGGAAGATGGAGCTGACCCCCGAACCCTTCGCGGTGCGCGAGCTGCTGGAGTACGTCGAGTCCGGCTTCGAACCGCTGGCCGACCAGAAGGGCCTCGCCTTCGAGGTGAGCGTCGACCGGGCCGTCCCGGAGCTGATCGTCACCGACCAGGCCCGGCTGCGCCAGGTGTTGCGCAACCTGCTCTCCAACGCGGTCAAGTTCACCGACACCGGCCGGGTCGAGCTGCGCATCGAACGCGCCGAAGGAGCGGACCTGCCGCCCGAACTCGACGGCGCCGGGGCCGCGGTGGCCTTCCACGTCGAGGACACCGGGATCGGCATCGACCCGGACCACCTGGACTCCGTCTTCGGGGCCTTCCAGCAGGCCGACGGATCCACCGCGCGGCGCTACGGCGGCACCGGCCTCGGGCTGTCGATCAGCCGGGAACTCGCCCGGCTGCTCGGCGGCGCCATCACCGTCCGCTCCACCGCCGGGCAGGGCAGCTGCTTCACCCTCCACCTGCCGCTGGGCGAACCCGACCGGGGACCGGCCGACGACCCGCGGGTGCCGCCGCGGGTCCTGGTGGTCGAGCCGGACCCGCCGGCCCTGCTCACCCAGCTCGCCCGCTCCGCCGCCGCACCGGGCGGGACACCGGTCCGGGTGGACGCGGCCGGTGACGGGGCGACGCTCCGGGCCGCGCTCGCGCACGGGCCCCACCGCTGCGTCCTGATCGATCTCGCCCGCTCCGGCGACCTGGTGCCCGCCCTGGGGGAAGCCGTGGCGGCGGGCACACCGGTCCTCGGCCACGGCGGCGACGGCGAGCCGCCCCCGGGCGTGCAACGCGTCGTCGGACTGGACGACCTGCGGGAACGGGTGATCCGGCTGACCGGCGACGACCGCCCGCCGGAGGCCGCACCCGCGGAGGCCACGCCCACCGGGCCCGTACCCACGGAAGCCGTATCCGCCGGGCCCGTATCCGCCGGGCCCGCGCCCGTGGACGAGCGGCTCGCCGGACGGACCGTCCTGATCGTCGACGACGACATCCGCAACGTCTTCGCCCTCACCGCCGCCCTGGAACAGCACGGGCTGACCGTCCTGCACGCCGCCGACGGCCGTGCCGGACTCGACCTGCTGCACGCCCACCCGGAGACCGGCCTGGTCCTGATCGACGTCATGATGCCCGGGATGGACGGCTACGCCGCCATCGAGGCGATCCGCGCCGATCCCCGCTTCGACCGGCTGCCGGTCGTCACCGTCACCGCCAAGGCGATGCCCGGGGACCGGGACCGCAGCCTGGCCGCCGGGGCCGACGACCACGTCACCAAGCCCGTCGACACCGCCAGGCTGCTCGACCGGATGCGGACCTGGCTGGACGCGCCATGACCACCGGCGGACCGGGCCGGCGCCACCCCGGCCACGGGCAGGCCGGACCCGCCCCCACCACGACCCGACCGGGCCCGCCGTGACCGCCGCGCCGGAACCCCCGGACCGCGCCGCCCGCGCCCTGGCCGAGGCCGTCCGGCGGCTGCAGGGAGCCGCCGTCCGGACCCACGCCGAAGCGCGGACCAGGGCCGCCGTCGACCTCGCCACCGGCATCCTGGCCGAGCGGCTCGGCCTGCCGATCGCCGAGGCGGCCGCCCACCTCGCCCGGCTGGCCCGGGAAGCGGGCGTGCCGGTCGTCGCGCTCGCGGCGGACATCGCGCGCCTGCCGGACCCGGCGGCGGGCGACGTCGGCACACACGGCGCACACGGCACACGGGAGGCACCCGGCGTCCCCGGTGCGGAGGCCGACGACGACGGGCCCGCCGCCGTCGCCCCCGAGACCGGTCCGACCGTCACGCCCGCGCTCGCCGCCGTCCCCGACCTGCAGCGCGCCGCCGAGGCCGGGCTGGACCAGACCGGAGCGGC
>NZ_JBHWCL010000244.1:0-8739 GCF_042735125.1 Kitasatospora sp. NPDC059599
CCCCACCGGGGTCGGGCTGCGTCGAGGGCATTAACACGTGGCTGGTGGGCGGCCCGGGGGGCGGCGGGAACCCGTACGGCGGCACCGGGGGCGGCGGCTCGGCGGCCGAGCCGCCGCTGCCGGCCTCGCTGAACCCGCGCGGCCCGGGGTCGTCCGCGCCCGCGCAGCCGGCGCAGCCGGGGCCGTCCCGGCTCGGCGGCGTCCCGCAGCAGGGGACCGGCGCGCCGGGCACCCGGCCCGGCGGTCCGACCGGTCCCGGGCGCCCGGACGGGCCGAGTGGTCCCGGCGGCCCCGGAGGCCCCGGTGGCCCGGGCGGGCCCGGCAGTGCCCGGCCGGCCGGTGCGCGGGCCGGGCGCTGGCCGCGGCGGCGGATCGTCAAGTGGTCGGTGTTCGGTCTGCTGATCGCCGTCATGGTGACCGCCGTCTCGACCTGGTTCTGGGCCGACTCCAAGCTCAACCACGAGAACGTGCTCGCCGACTACCCGGGCCGCCCGGCCGCGGGCAAGGGCACCAACTGGCTGATCGTCGGCTCCGACAGCCGCCAGGGCCTCACCGACTCCGAGCAGGACGACCTGCACACCGGGCACGACACCGAGGGCAAGCGCAGCGACTCGATGATGATCCTGCACGTCGGGGACAACGGGAACACCCTGATGAGCATCCCGCGCGACTCCTGGGTGCCGATCCCCGAGCACGCGGGCAGCAACGGCAAGCCGGTCAAGGGCACCTCCGCGAAGATCAACTCGGCCTTCGGTGCCGGGGGCGGCCGCCTGCTCGTCCAGACCGTCGAGCAGAACACCGGCATCCGCATCGACCACTACGCGGAGATCGGCTTCGCCGGCTTCGTCGGCGTCGTCGACTCGATCGGCGGCGTCGAGATGAAGATCGACCAGCCCGTCAAGGACAAGGACTCCGGCCTCGACCTGCAGGCCGGCGACCAGACCCTCACCGGCAAGCAGGCCCTGGCCTTCGTCCGCCAGCGCCACCAGATGGCCGACCAGGACCTCGGCCGGATGCGCAACCAGCAGAAGTTCCTCGGCGCCCTCGCCCACCAGGCCGCCTCCCCGGGCAACCTGCTCGACCCGTTCACCTTCTACCCGCTGGTCGACTCGGCGCTCGGCACCCTGATCGTCGACGACGACTGCGGACTGACCGACCTCGGCTCGCTCTTCCTCGCCATGAAGGACGTCAACGGCGGCAGCGGCAAGAGCATCACCGTGCCGATCGGCAACCCGGACTACCGGACCAAGACCGGCGAGTCCGCCGTGCTGTGGGACGCCAACAAGTCCAAGCAGGTCTTCGACGCCTTCAAGAACGACACCGCGGTGCCGGACGTCAAGTGAGCCACGGCCCGGTGGGCCGACGCCGCCGCCTCCCGGACCACCCGGTCCGGGAGGCGCTCGCGTTCCGGCCGCCGTCGGATCGCCGTCGGGCCGCCCCCGGCCGTCTCCCGGATCGGGCCGTCTCCCGGCCGGCGCGGGCCCGGGACTATCCCGGCTCGGGCCGGCCGGCGTACGGCAGCAGGCCCGTGCCGCACTCCGGGAAGCGGACCAGCCACTCCCCCTCGCCGCCCGCGGCCTCGGTCGCGCCCGAGTAGCCGTAGTGGATCGGCTGCCCGTCGCCGCCCAGCCAGCGGGCGTGCGCCAGCTGCACCGACAGGGCGGCCGGGCGGTGCGGCGCGGCCTGTTCCAGCACCAGGACGTGCTCGGTCTCACCGGGCCTGAAGATCACCGCGGTCTCCGTGCTCGGCCGGCGGGAGAAGACGCGCGCGCCGTCCGTCCAGTAGGCGGCGACCGTCACGGCGAGCGTGCCGTCCAGGCTGCCGGTGTCCGGCCGGACGTACTCCTCGTCGGCGACCCAGCGCGCGTGGTGGCGGGTCTCCTCCTCGTCCCGGCGCTCGTCCCAGCGCACCCAGTAGCCCGCGACCCGTTTGACCGTCATGCCCTCGCGGACGACCCGGACCGCGAACCGGGCCGGGCCGACCGCTTCGAAGGAGGCCGCCGGTTCGCCGGAAACCGGTTCGCAGGAGGCCAGGGAGACCACCGTCACCTGCTCGTACGTCACCTCGCCGTCGTCGGCGCTCTGCTCGATCATCGGTGAACCACCTTGCCGGAAAGTCGAGTTCGGTCGCGGCACGACCCGCTTGCGAGGAGCGTAGGACGACGGCGACGACGGCCGGTGGATTGACCGGTTCCGCCCCCGCACGGTCGCGCGCCCGGCTACCCTGCCCCTCCCGCGTCCCGGCCCGACCACCCGCCCGTCCACGACCTCGCCCGCACCCGCGCCGGTCCGGTCCGGTCCGGTCCGGCTCGGCTCGGCTCGGCTCGGCCTCAGTCTCAGCCTGGCAGCCGGTCGAGCGCGATGCCGAAGTGCTCCCGGTAGGCGGTCAGCGTCTCGGCGGCCGTGAGCTGCCGCTCGGAGCGGGTGCCGTCGGGCGCGGTGCGGATGAGCCGGGTGGCGCTGAGCGTGGTCCGGCCGCCGTCCTCGGTGAGGACGGAGCAGGTGGTCGAGCGGGTGAAGTGCGAGTCCGGCGAGGTGCTCTGCCACCAGCAGGTCGGGGCGAAGTCCGCGAGCGGGTACGGCCGCGGGTCCAGGCGGTACTGCGGGGCGCCGTCCATCCGGACGTCCAGCTCGCCGTGGGCGCCGTACGGGACCACGGTGAACGTGCCGTGCGGGTCGGACTGCGGGCCCCGCTCGTCGAGGCGCAGCGGGAGCCGGCTGAACCGGCCGAACCCGACGTCCGCCAGCCAGGGCTCGTCCAGGTCGACCCGCAGCGCGAGGTGGTCGAACGGCGGGCCGGGGCGTTCCCCGTCGAAGACCCGGCCGGCCAGCAGGCTCACCCGGTAACCCAGGGAGCGCAGCAACTCGGCGAACGCACCGTTCAGTTCGTAGCAGAACCCGCCGCGCCGCCGGTCCACCAGCTTGGCCACCAGGGCCGCCGGGTCCAGGACGACGGGCTCGCCGAGGTGGATGCTCAGGTTCTCGAAGGGGACGGCTCGGAGGTGGGCCTGCTGCAGCCGCGCCAGTTCCCGCGCCGAGGGCTCCCCGGGGTCCGGCACGCCGATCCGCTCCAGGTAGGCCGTCCGCGCCGCAGGCGCCAGTTCCTCGTACGCCTTGTCGTGGTCCATCCGCCCATTCCAGCCGGGCCGGGGGCACCGGGCCAATCGGTCCTTGGGCTTAGGTCCCGTCACCCCGGGCGGGCGGGCGGCCGCAAGCGCCACCGCCCCGGAGTGGGAAGTCGGCGGATCCGACGTCCCACTCCGGGGCGGTACGCGTGCCGGGGGCAGCGTTGACTACTTGACCTCGCCGGACTTGGCGATCTTGATCGTGGCCGAGGTGCGGCCGCTCTGCGAGCCGAGCGACTCGATCTTCTTCACCAGGTCCATGCCCTCGACGACCTCGCCGAAGACGACGTGCTTGCCGTCCAGCCAGTCGGTCACGATGGTGGTGATGAAGAACTGCGAGCCGTTGGTGTTGCGGCCGGCGTTGGCCATCGACAGCAGGCCCGGGCGGTCGTGCTTCAGCTGGAAGTTCTCGTCCGCGAACTTCTCGCCGTAGATGCTCTTGCCGCCGGTGCCGTTGTGGTTGGTGAAGTCACCGCCCTGCAGCATGAAGGACGGGATCACGCGGTGGAAGCCGGAGCCCTCGTAGCCGAAGCCGTTCTGGCCGGTGGCCAGCTCGCGGAAGTTCTGGGCCGTCTTCGGGACGACCTCGTCGAACAGCTTGAAAACGATACGGCCGGCCGGCTCGTCGTTGATGGTGATGTCGAAGAAAACGTTGGAACTCATGCAGGGATCATGGCACGAGCGGCCCGCTCCCGCGCGGTACCCCCGGAAAGGAGCGGGCCGGGGACGCCGTGTTATCCGGCCCGCCGGCCCGCCAGCGCCGGGTAGTCGGTGTACCCCTCGACTCCCCCGGTGTACATCAGCCCGTCACGGAGCGGATTGAGCGGCGCACCCGTGCGCAGGCGCTCGACCAGGTCGGGGTTGGCGAGGAAACCGCGGCCGAAGGAGATCAGGTCCGCGCCCGCCGCCAGCAGCCGCCCGGCCGCGGCCAGGCCGCCGTCCTCGGGCAGCGGCCCGCCCCAGCCGAGCGCCGGGTTGGCGATCAGGGTCCCCGGCCAGGACTTGCGGAGCTCCCGGAAGACGGCGTCCTGCGGGTCGGCGAAGACCACGTGCAGGTAGGCGAGGCCGTCGTCGGCGAGCTCGCCGGTCAGTGCCCGGTAGATCTCCGCGGTGTCCCCCTCCTCCATGCCCTGGCCGGTGAAGCCGGGCGAGACCCGCAGGCCCACCCGCTCGGGCCCGATCTCGGCCGCGACCGCCCGGACCACCTCGACCACGAAGCGGATCCGGTTGGCCACCGGGCCGCCGTACGCGTCGGTGCGCCGGTTGGTGTTCCGGGCGAGGAACTGGTGCAGCAGGTAGCCGTTGGCGCCGTGCACCTCGACCCCGGCGAAGCCCGCCTCGACGGCGTTGCGGGCGGCGGACGCGAAGTCGGCCACGGTCTGCCGGATCTCCGCCGCGGTGAGCTCCCTCGGGACGACGGCCTCCCGGTGCCCGCTCGGCGTGTGGACGGTCCCGGGCAGGGCGACCGGGGAGGGCGCGACCGGGTGCAGGCCGCTGTTCTCCGGGTGGCCGATCCGGCCGCCGTGCTGGAGCTGCAGGAACATCCGGCCGCCGGCCGCGGCGACCGCACCGGTCACGGTGCGCCAGCCGGCCACGTGCTCGGGGGCGTGGACGGCGGGGATGTCGGCGTACGTCCGGCCGACCCGGTTGGGGGTGGTGGCCTCGGCGACGATCAGCCCCGCACCGGCGCGCTGCGCGTAGTACTCGGCCATGACCGGCTGCGGAACACCGTCGGCGCCGGCCCGGGTGCGGGTCATCGGGGCCATCACCAGGCGGTTGGGGAGGCGCAGCGGGCCCAGGTCGGCGGGCTGGAAGAGGCCGGCGGTCTCGGTGTTCGTCGTCATGCCGGAACCGTAGAAGCTAACATCCATGTCAGGTTCAAGGCCCTGCGAGGCGACGCCCCTCCGGGGCAGGACCCCCTCGGGCCACGGAACGTCGCGGCTCGGATCGGATGACGGGGTGGACGGCATGCGGATCGGCGAACTGGCCCGGCGGACGGGCGTGAGCGAGCGCTCGCTGCGCTACTACGAACAGCAGGGCCTGCTGGTCGCCCGGCGCACCGCCGGCGGCCACCGGGAGTACCCGGAGGCGGCCGTCGACCGGGTGGTGCACATCCAGGAACTGTTCGCGGCCGGGCTGCACAGCCGCACCATCTACAAGATCCTCCCCTGCATGCGGGACTCCGACGGCGGCCCGAGCGAGACCGCCACCCCCCTGCTGGTCGAGGAACTCGCCGCCGAGCGCGAACGGATCGACCGGACGATCGACGACCTGCTGCGCTCGCGCGAGGTGCTGGACGAGGTGATCGCGACCGCCTCCGGGCAGCCGTCCACCGAGGCCGCCTAGGTCAGGCCTGGGGCCCGGGTCCGGACAGGGCCTGGGTCCGGGTCCGGACGGCGGCTACGGGCGCCGGGCTACCGACCGCCGGGCTTGCGGGCCAGCAGGTAGGCCTGCCTGCTCTTCTCCTCGCCGTCCGGCTCGCGAACCGTACGGGAGGTGACCGGCAGGCCCGCCCCGCGGGCCAGCTCCTCGACGTGCTCCGGCCGCAGCCGACGGAAGTCCAACGACACCGGGTGGCCGAAGGGCCGCTCCAGGTGCAGGGGCTCGTCGCCGACCTGGAAGGCCAGCAGCAGCCGGCCGCCGGGGGCGAGCACCCGGGCGAACTCGGCGAACACCTCCGGGAGGCGCTCCGCCGGTGTGTGGATGATCGAGTACCAGGCCACCGCACCGGTCAACTCGCCGTCCCGGAACGGCAGGTCGAACAGCGAGCCGACCTCGAACGGCACCTCCGGGTAGGCCGCCCTGGCCAGCTCGACCATCCGCGGCGAGAGGTCGATCCCGCGCACGTCCAGGCCCAGTTCGTGCAGGTGGTGGGTCACCCGGCCCGGGCCGCAACCGAGTTCGGCCGTCCGGCCGTCCGGGCGCTCGGCGCGGACCAGCTCGGCGAAGAGCGCCAGCACGGCCCGGTCCGTCGGCATGGTGTCCATCGCGTCCCGGAAGCGGTCGGCGTAGTCGGCGGCGATCGCGTCGTAGAACGCCCTGGTCGTGGTGAGGAAGTCCGGCTCGGTCACGGTCCGGGACCCTACCCGCCGCCCCCTGGACGTAACATCGCCATCGCCAACCAGCGGGAGGGGAACGGACGATGAGCACGATCGGGGTCTACCTGGCGCATCCGCGGCCGGGCAGTTTCAACCACGCGCTGTACCGGGCCGTGGTGGACGAACTGCGGGAGCGCGGCTGCGAGGTACGGGCCCACGACCTCTACGCGGACGGCTTCGCGCCGCTGCTGACCGCCGAGGAGACCGGCACGGTGGACTCCGCGGAGGAGACCACCGACCACCGGCTCGCCCTGCACCGCGCCGAAGTGGCCACCCTGGACGCGCTGGTGCTGATCCACCCCAACTGGTGGGGCATGCCGCCCGCCGTCCTGGCCGGCTGGGTGCAGCGGGTGCTGGCCCCCGGCGTCGCGTACAAGCTCGGCACGGCCGACGGCGAACCGGCCGGGCTGCTGCGGGCCGGACGGGCCCTGGTGCTCAACACCTCGGACACGCCCGAGGCCCGCGAACGCGACGAGTTCGGCGACCCGCTGGAGCGGATCTGGGCGGCCTGCGTGCTGCCGTACGTCGGGGTCACGGACGTACGGCGGACGGTGTTCCGCACCGTCACCGACTCCTCCGACGCCCTGCGGGCCGAGTGGCTGCGGCAGGCGCGGGAGCAGGCGGCGGCGCTGCTCGACTGAGGCCGACGGCGGAACGGCCCGGCCGCAGACCGTGCCGGCGGGCGGGCCGTACCGGCGGGTGGGCGGCGGTGAGCGAACGGCGGTGAGCAGGCGGCGGTGAGCAGGCGGCGGTGAGCAGGCGGCGGTGAGCGAACGGCGGCGGACCTAGAGGTCCAGCTCCGCCACCGTCTGGTCACCGCTCAGCTCACCGGTCGGCCGGAACCCGAGGCGGGCGTAGAACTCCGCCGGGCCGTTCGGGCCGGGCACGTACGTGACGGTGGCGCGGGTGCCGCCGCGGCGGCGGATCTCCGCGCACACCTGCTCGACGGCGAAGCGGCCGTAGCCGCCGCGCTGCGCGTCGGCGTCGACCAGCAGGCGCCACAGGCCGGAGCGGGGGCGGTCGTCGGGCCGCTCCGGGTGGAAGCGGACGTCGAAGAAGGCCATCACGAAGCCGACCGGCCTGCCGTCGTCCAGGACCAGCCGGGGCCAGGCCGTCTCCCCGTACGCGTACGCCTCGGCCAGCGACTTCACCACCGGCGCGACCAGGTCCTCCTGCCCGGGGCGTACCCGCAGGGCGAGGGCGGCGTCGATGTTCCCGGGGGTGATGGGGGCCAGGCTCAGCGTGGAGGACATGGCGGGCAGCCTACGGAGCGGGCCGCCCGCCGTCGCACGGTTTTCCCCGGCCGCGGGCCCTCAGGCCCGGGCCGGGGAGGGCTCCGTCGGCGCGACCGCGGCCGGCACGGGCCCCGCCGCCGTCGTGACCGTCACTCGCCGGCCGGGAAGTCGGTGCCGCGTCCGACCGCCGCCCAGGCCTCGGCCTCCTGCCGCGCGCCGTCCAGGTTGCCGAGGACGGCGTCCACGGCGTCACTGCCGAGCGCGAGCCGCAGCGGGGTCCGCTCGGCGTCCAGGGCGGCCAGGATCGCCGCGGCCGCCCTCGCCGGGTCGCCGGGCTGCTTGCCGTCGGAGTCCGGCAGGCCGGTGCGGACCGGGCCGACCACCGGCTCGTACGCGGCGATCGGGGTGGTGTGGGCGAGCGCGCCGCCCCCCGCGAAGCCGGTCCGGAACGCGCCCGGTTCGACGACCAGCACCTTGATCCCGAACCCGGCGACCTCCTGGGCGAGCGCCTCGGACAGCCCCTCCAGTGCGAACTTGGTGGCCGAGTAGGCGCCCACGCCCGGGAACGAGAAGCGGCCGCCCATGCTGCTCATCTGCACCACCGCGCCCGAGCCCTGGCTGCGCATGTGCGGCAGCACGGCCCGGGTGAGCGCGGCCGGGCCGAAGAAGTGCAGTTCCATCAGGTCCCGCAGTTCGCGGTCGGTGTACTCCTCGACGGCGCCGATCAGGCCGCGCCCGGCGTTGTTCACCAGGACGTCGATCCGTCCGTGCCGCCGCACGGCCTCCGCGACGACGGCGGGGATCCGCTCCTGGTCGGTGACGTCCAGCCGGACCGGGATCAGCCGGTCCGGGTGGGCGGCGGCCAGCTCGGCCAGCGTCTCGGGGCGCCGGGCGGCCGCGACGACGGTGTCACCGGCCGCCAGGGCGGCCTCCGCGATCGCCTGCCCGAAGCCCGAGTTGGCGCCGGTGACCAGCCAGACCTTGCCGGCGGGGTGCTGCTCGGAGGTGTCGCCCATGATCCGTGATCTCCCGCGATCGTCGTGCGCTGCCTGTCAGTTGACGATCATTTATGACACCGGACGGGGGGATCCGTCCAGGACGGTTCGACGCCGGACGAACGACGGCCCCGGACCGCGGACGGGCGATCGGGGGCCGTGCGGAGCACCTGGACCGCGTGCCGCGGCCGGGCCGGGTTACGGGAGGTTGCGGGCCATCACGATCCGCTGGACCTGGTTGGTGCCCTCGTAGATCTGCGTGATCTTCGCGTCCCGCATCATCCGC